>JAIBAH010000126.1 GCA_019695295.1 Bacteroidia bacterium
AAATCCAATATTGATATCCGTTGCTGACCCCAGACCGGCTCAGGTTTCACCCGCTTTCAGTAATATAACTTGTAATAGCATGACCGTTAGCTGGTCTCCGGTAGCAGGTGCTACATCCTACAGAGTCCGGATTAAAAACCCACTCACCAACAGTATGTTCGTGAATACGGTAGTCACAAATACTACTTATACAAAAACCGGATTTACTCAGAATTTCACCTATGAAGTATGGGTAACCCCAATCGGTTGTAATAATATCGCCGGGTTTGAATCCCAGCATTTTGACGTTCAAATATGCACTGGAAATGTCAACCCGACAGGTGGAGCAACCCGTATTCAGCAAACTGCAGAAGAACAGGACGATATGATTTCTTTTGATAATCTACCTGATTTTGGCGAAGAAACATTAAATATCTACCCTAATCCATCCTCTGATAAAATCAATATTACCCTTAACAATTCTCATTCAACTCAGGTAATGCTGAATATTTCTGATATGACAGGAAGAAATATTATCAGACAATCATTTTCAGTGACTGACGGTAACCTTAATGAAATACTGGATATCTCCACTTTGCCTTCAGGGGTATATTATGTAACGATTACGGATAAATCCATAATAACGAGGAAAAAAATTGTAAAAGAATAATAAGTATGAAAAGATTAAGTGGAATTTAAGTTATGTTGAAAACAAAAACCGGCAGAAAGTGATTTTTTGCCGGTTTTTTAATCGTTAACTTACCCAAAACAAGGAAGGAACTCGTTTCTTGTTTTATTTTGCATTTTCCCTCCCTAAAAAATAAAATTTGGGTTTATATCTTCCTTTGCCTAATTTTGTACCGTAATTCTAATCAACCCGTTTATTTTTATTCAAAAAAAATCAAGAATTGAAAAGAAGAATCCGCAAAATACTCATTCCATTTTACTCCTTTTTGCGGGATATTCGCCCGCCCGGGTTTCACGGAGTAGGATTATACGATGTATTCCGGTTCTTTTTCAAGGGGATTTTTAATGCTCAGTTCAATCTGATGGCATCAGCGATTGCCTACAATTTTTTCTTTTCCCTCTTCCCTACCCTGATTTTACTATTTACACTTCTACCCTATATTCCTGTAAATAATCTTCAGGAGCAAATCATGGAATACGTCAAAGCGTTTGTCCCTTTGGATTCTATGGGATTAGTGGACAGAATCGTAAAAGCGTCCTTTCAGAAAATGGGAATTGGAGTGATTGTATTAAACATTATTTTGATTCTTCAGCCTTCATTAAGAGGCATTATCGCCATGATGAATGCCTTTAAAAAGCCGGATGATTATGTAGAAAAAGAGACCGTTTTTCATTTATATGGAAAAGCAATCCTTATTTTTCTTATCCTGAACATCTTTTTAATCCTTTCTATCGTTTTCCTCAATATCGGAATTTATCTGATAAATTACGGGAAAAATCATCATATAATTGGTCACGGATTAGATGCAATGATGTTTTCTGCCCTGAATTACGGCATTACGTTACTGTTGCTGTTGTTTAGTGTAACGATGATTTATTTCATCGGAGGCTCCAACAATGAAAGATGGCGTTTTTTTTCTCCCGGGTCCATCATTTCTGCGGTTTTGCTGCTTGCCACACTTATCGGGCTGAATTACTATTTCTCTAATTTCGGGAACTACAATAAGATATATGGCGGGCTTGCAACGGTGATTATCTTAATGCTTTGGTTTTATTATATTTCCATCGTTCTTCTGCTTGGTAATGAATTAAATTATTCGATAGACAAAGCGGAAAAATACAAACGGAATTTTAAGGCAAATGCCAAAAGATTGAGTTAATTCCAGGCAGCGGGAACCGGAATTTTTATAAGGTACTATTTTTTCGTATATACACTGAAAAGAAAAAAATCGTAATTTGGCGGCATGAAAAAAATATTGATACTGTTTCTGCTTTTTCCTGTTTTGGTTTCTGCACAGTTTGGAGGCCAGAACGTATATGATTTTCTGAATCTGAGTCCCTCTCCAAGATTATCGGCTTTGGGGGGTGAGTGTGTCTCAAGAATAGATGAAGACGCTGCTTTTGCATTCCGGAACCCGGCTTTGCTGAGCGACTCCGCATCCGGCAATCTGAATCTTTCCGTTTTTAACTACATCAGCGATATCTCTTTCGGGTCAGCACAATATGCCCGGCATTTTGATAAAATCGGTACTTTTCACGGGGGACTTCAGTATGTATCCTACGGAAATTTCACGCAGGCAGATGAGTTTGGCAATATTACCGGAAGCTACCGTTCCGGAGATCTGGCTTTTGTTACAGGATACTCCCGGGCAATCCGGCAATTCCGTGTAGGCATCAACTGGAAACTCATCAACGCCAATCTCGCAAATTACAGTTCCTTTGGTACTGCGTTTGATTTGGGTGCTGCATACTCCAGTAAAAATCAGTTATTCAATGCCGGAATTTGCTTTCAGAATATTGGCTCCCAGCTTTCTAAATTTACCCCCACCGGAGAAAGGGAAAAACTTCCTTTCGAGATTCAGGCCGGAATCTCCTTTAAGCCTCAGTATATGCCACTGCGCTTTTATTTAACGGGAGTACAACTTCAAACCCCGGTTTTAATCTATGATGACCCAGATAAACCCGTAGATAAAGACTTTAATGGTGACCCGATTCCGCCCAAAAAGAGAATTGGGGATAAAATTATGGGGCATTTTGTCATCGGTACGGAATTTCTGCTCGGAAAAAACCTTCGTTTGCGTGCAGGCTATAATCACCTCCGCAGAATTGAGCTTCGCTCGGAAGACCGTGCAGGACTCACCGGATTTTCCCTGGGTTTCGGATTAAAAATCTCCCGTTTCAGACTGGATTACGGCTTTGTACGCTATGCCGCCGGAATGAATACCCATCATTTCGGGATTTCTACCAATCTGAGTTCATTCAGAAAAAAGAGCTAATACAAAACATATAGGACTTACGCAATTTAGTGTTTTTGGGTCATTGAGCGTAGTCGAAATACCCCAAAAATACTAAATTACCAATAAAAAAAGACTTTTTTGCGTAAGTCCTGACATATAATCTTTATTCAGGTTTTTGTCATAATCGTTTTGACAATTTCCTTTACCTCGCTCAGATTCTCCTCAATCAGGTTGTGTTTTCCGTCAATCATTCTGAGATGTGTCTGGGGAAGATATTTCAGGAATAATTTTGTTTGGTCCGGAGTAACCACCTCGTCGTGATTTCCCCAAATCAGATGAATTTCAGTATTTTGGGTTTGAGTAAAACGACCGTAATCCGGGAACGAAAAATCAAAATTACGGTAAATGTCCGTAAAGCGTTTCAAAAACTTACTGGTTTCGGGATTATTAAAATGGGCTTTGATAAAACGATATTGAAAGGGTCTAATCCATTTTTTTCGGTGCGTAAAGTCCACTACCTTCATCACAGAACGGGGATTGTCGAGAAAAAAATGAAAAACAGGTCTTCCAATTGAATGATAGGAGAAAAAACGATTCAAGGGGGTAGTATAAACGCCGCCCGGCGCAATCAGTATCACAGACCGGACAGGAAGAGAAGCCTCCATATGTAACATCATAGCGCTTTTTCCCCCCATACTAAAACCCATCAGATTCCATTCTGCATTGGGATATTTTTCCAGAAGGATACCCCAAAGTTTACGGAAAAACACTCTATCAAAACAATAGTCCTTATTATCCCAGTGAGTATTCCCGTGCATAGGCTGATCAAACGCCAGAATTTTCCATCCGTCAGGCACCTCATCAAACAGCTGCAGGAATTGTTCTTTTTCCTGACGATAGCCGTGCGTACAAATCAGGATTCGGTTCCCCTCTCCTTTTTCCCAAAAAGCAAGGGCAATTCCATCGGTTTCAAGATGAAAACGGTGTACTGTGTTCATATGTGACAGGGAATTAATAATCTCCCAGCGTTTCGTCGAGTTGAGTAAGGGCTTTGGCGAGCTGCTCGTCACTGGGTGCATTTCCGTGCCAGTGATGATTATTCTCCATAAAATCAACGCCTTTTCCCATAATTGTTTTCATAATCACCATTACGGGCTTACCTTTCCCTTTGAAGCTGAGCGCTTTAGAGATAGTTTCCTCTAACTGAGCCATGTCGTTACCGTCGGTTTCCAGCACTTCCCATCCGAAGGCTTTCCATTTTTCACCAAGATTTCCCAGAGCCATTACGTCTTCAGTACTTCCATCTATCTGAAGGAAATTCCGGTCGGTAAAAGCAATGAGATTATCCGCCTTCTGATGCGCAGCAAATAAAGCCGCTTCCCAGATTTGCCCTTCATTCATTTCGCCATCGCCACAGAGGCAAAAAACGGCGCGGTCATCCTTGTGGATTTTTTTACCCAAAGCATATCCTACTGCTACAGACAGCCCCTGACCCAATGAGCCACTCGCTACCCTCACCCCCGGAAGGTGTTCCATTGTAGCCGGATGTCCCTGAAGGCGGGAGTCTATTTTGCGGAAAGTTGCCAGTTCAGATACAGGAAAATATCCGGAACGGGCTAATACACTGTACCATACAGGAGAAATATGCCCGTTGGACAAAAAGAAAACATCTTCATTTCTTCCTTCCATGGAAAAATCAGGATTGTGCTTCATCACCTTAAAATACAAACAGGTAAGTAAATCTGCACAGCCTAAAGACCCGCCGGGATGTCCGGATTTAGCGCCGTTTGTCATTCTGAGTATATCTCTTCTGACCTGAGAGGAGATGCTGGAAAGTTCCGCTGTTGTCATAAACGATTATTTTTTTAAACTGGCGCAAAATTAAGATAATTTTGTTTTATCTGTCTAAGAATCTGTTTAAAAATTTATCTTTCTTGTAAAAAAGGATTTTTCCCGTCGCTTTTTCATTGATAAAGCGGAAGGAAACCCCGATTTTATCACTAAACTCTGTATAAAATCCCCCTTTTTTAATTGAAATCTGTCCTTTAGAAGAAAATAAAGAATCTTCAATTTTTTACTGCTAATTAAAAATACTGCCCTTTTTTCTTCCTGAAAGAGAGAATAATGAGCGTGAATTTTCAGTATTTGCCTTATCCGAAACAGGAAAGTATTCATTTTATTTTATTTCCCTGATAAAAAACCCTTTTAGACTTTTTGGCGTTATGTAGGTTGTCTTTAGAAAACTATATTTTTTCTACATTCTTAAAAAAATATTAAAATCGCTCATTTATACTACTTTTGCACCAGTTTTTTTAAACATTCAATTATCTTTTATGAAAAAATTTATTCTTTCCGGATTAGTTCTTTTCAGTATTATTGTAAACAATGAAGTTTCAGGTCAGGTATTTCAGGGACAGGAAGCGGCAAAAAAAATCAAAAATTCGGATTGGGTACGTCTGGAAGAGCATTCCGGAATTCCCAGTTTTATCCGGTTTAATGAAGCAGGAAAATGGAATGACAATAATATTTCCGGTTTATACCATGATTTATTCGGGCTTCCTTCTGAATATGGGTTCAGCCTCATCAATGAACACATAGACAGAGTGGGAGTCAGGCACCTGCGTTACAGACAAACCTACAAAGGGATTCCTGTAGAAGGTTCTATGTTTATTGTTCATTCCATGAATCAGAAAATAAAAAGCGTAAACGGGGATATTTTTAACAATATTTCCCCCACAGTAGTACCTTTAATTTCAGAATCTGCCGGACTGGAAGCGGCTTTACAATACATTCATGCAGAAGAATATGCCAGGGAAAAATGGAAAAATTCTCAAAGTCCTCATATTCAGCAATGGACTGAA
Source organism: Bacteroidia bacterium (assembly GCA_019695295.1). GTDB lineage: Bacteria > Bacteroidota > Bacteroidia > J057 > J057 > JAAFHL01. The sequence goes on from JAIBAH010000126.1 coordinate 5,765, forward strand.
AAACCGCAGGGAATTCTGTGTATCGCTCCGGTCAACGGCGACTTCAGGCGTCCTGAATGGAAACTTGCCTATAAATATGACATTTATGCAACTAAACCCCTCCTTCGGAAATGGGTGTATGTTGATGCTCAGACGGGAAGTATCCTCTGGGAGCAAACCGAGCTTCACAGTGCAGACGTTCCGGGCACAGCAGTTACCCGGTATAGTGGAAATCAGACAATAGTAGCCGGGACATTTAACGGAGGATACCGGCTCAGAGAACAGGGAAGAAGCGGAGTAGAAACGTATGATATGAATCAGGATACAGATTATGCCCTGGCGGAAGACTTTACCGACTCCGATAATTTCTGGAATAATACCAGTAATATGGACGAAGCTGCTACCGATGCTCACTGGGGGGCCGAAATGGTGTATGATTATTATTTCAATGAGCAGGGCCGAAATAGTATTGATGATAACGGGATGAAGTTTATAAATTATGTGCATTATGATGTTTCTTATTTCAATGCTTTCTGGAATGGTCAGTTTGCTACTTTCGGGGATGGCAACTCCAACCCCCTTACCGCAATCGACATCAGTGCACATGAATTTACCCATGGGGTAACCGGAAACTCTGCCGGGCTAATCTATCAGAATGAATCCGGTGCGCTGAATGAAGCCTTCAGTGATATATTTGGTACTACGATTGAGTTTTATGCCCGCCCGGCAAGTGCAGACTGGCTCATAGGAGGCGACCTCGGGCCTTTGGATTATCTGAGAAGTATGTCTAACCCCAATATCAAGAATAATCCCGATACTTATCACGGGGATTACTGGTATTATGGTACAGGAGATAACGGCGGGGTTCACAGCAACAGCGGGGTTTTGAATAAATGGTATTATATCCTTTCTGAAGGGGAAACCGATACCAATGACCTGGGAAATAGCTTTAGTGTAACGGGTCTTGGCCTGGACAAAGCCGGCGATATTGCCTACAAAACCCTGAATGATTATTTAACGCCTTCCTCAGAATACATAGATGCACGTTTTTACTCTCTGGTAGCTGCAATGGACCTCTATGGTGCCTGTTCTCCCGAATTGGAGGCTGTAACCAATGCGTGGTATGCTGTAGGGATAGGAGTTCCTTATCAGCCTACAGTTACTGCTGATTTTCAAGCTCCTGCGTTGCAGTATTGCTCTCCTCAAACCGTAACGCTCTATAATTTCAGCTCGAATGCGGATGTATTTTTCTGGGATTTTGGAGATGGCACCACCTCTTCTTCCTCTAACCCGGTAATTAATCATACCTATGCTGCAAATGGCAATTATACGGTTACTTTGATTGCGTCGAGTGCCTGCGGTACAGATACGCTGATTATGAATGACTATATTCAGATCGGGCCAATGTATCCCTGTGTAGTGACAATGTCCGGAAACAATACAACACAATCAAACTGCTATGGGGTAATTTATGACGACGGAGGCCCTAATTTGAGTTATTCTGCTGGTTTTGATGAAAGAATTGTCATTTCTCCAACGAATGCCTACAAGATAGACCTGAATTTTACTACTTTCCGGCTTGCTTCTACAGATAGTTTGTTCATCTATAAAGGTACAAATCAGAATGCACCCCTGATAGGAAAATATTCTATCCTTATGCTTCAGAATACTACGCTTTCCATCAACAATCCCTCGGTTACGATTCGTTTAAAGTCCGATGCCATGGCTGAAGACTCCGGCTTTGTGTGTAACTGGAGCTGCTATCAGATAACCGGTGCTCCGGTTGCCGATTTTACGGTGCTTGACCATCCGGCAACCTGTAACGGCATTATGTATTTTAAAGATATCAGCGAACAGGCAACCAACGGCTGGAACTGGAGTTTTGGAGATGGAACTACATCTACTTTACAAAATCCGGTACATGAATATCAGCAAAACGGAACCTATACCGTTGCCCTGAATGTATCCAATTCGATGGGAACGGATACCGAAGTCAAACAAGCTTATATCACCGTCAATCGCCCTCAGCCTCCGGTGGCGAACGATGTATTTATCTGTGGAAGCAACAGTGGAACACTAACGGCTTCAGGCAGCGGAGAAATCAACTGGTTCTCGACATCCGGTAACTGGCTCGGAACCGGTTCAACCTTTCCGGCAAGCACGCCAAATACTTCTGTCAGTTATGAAGTGAAGGATTATTTGCTCGGTATTCCCACAAACGGGGGAAGACCTGATAATACCGGAAATGGGAACTACTACAACTTCACGGATAAAACCATGATTTTTGATGTATTAGCGCCCTGCTTACTGCATGCTGTGGATGTTTATGCCAATTCCGCAGGAAACAGAACCGTGAGCCTTATGGATGAATTCGGTACTATCCTTCAATCCAGAACGGTTTCCCTGAATCCGGGATACAATAAAGTAGTACTGAACTTCATTATGAATTCTGCCACGAATTTACAATTAGGAATTACCGGAACCAATGTAGGCTTATACAGAAATACTTCCGGTTCCGCTTATCCCTACAATATTGGTAATTTCCTCTCCATCATCAAAAGTAGCTCTTCCAATCAGCAGCAATATTATTTCTTCTATAACTGGGAAGTAATGCCTGTACCTTGTATCAGTTTACCTCAGACAGTAACCCTTTACGCCAACGGAACAGCACCTCAGTCTTCTTTTACCTATAATCAGAATCTGAATAATTTCATATTTAATGCTGCTGCTTCTCAGGGTGCACAAAATTATTTCTGGTTATTCGGAGATGGTGGAACTGGAACAGGGGTAAATGCACCTTATTTTTACACTGCTCCGGGTACATATCAGGTTTCCTGTATTACTGCAAACGGAGGATGTACTGATACCATGACTCAAACGGTGACTGTTTCCCAACTTTCAGATATTAATCCGGTGCTCAATCCGTTACATTTATCGGCTTTCCCTAATCCCGGAAACGGTGAAATGATCGTAAAAGGAAATCTCCCTCAAAGAGAAGACGTGACAATAAAACTAATAAATGCTTTAGGACAGACTCTGAAAGTCTATAATCTGAATTTGTCCGGCGAATTTGAGCAGGAAATTTCCCTTAAAGGCTCCACTCCCGGTATTTACCGGATTCAGATAATTGCGGGCGGAAAAGAATACGGAATGCCTTATCTGCTTAAGTAAAGTCGAATACCGAATAAAAATTCCAGTAAACATATTTTCAAAATAAAAACACCAAAACCTGAGTTCACCCCGGTGAATTCAGGTTTTTTTATGCACACTGAAGGTGACTTTCCGCAATAAAAGTAAGCGACCTGGGCTATTGAAACCCAACTTTCTTAAATATATTCATACAGATTTCCCCGATTTTTTTAATTCTTCGGCAAAAACACTTCCTGTATTTTCACCCTTACACTAAATCACCCCGTATAAAACCCCTCCTTTGGAAGCCATCTGATTCACAATTTGTACGGTTTCGGGATCTTCAATGAGCGGTGGCGCATGATGTGGCTTAATTCGGGCATCTATAACGACCGGACCTTTACATCCCCAGTGTTTATAGTTGCTGAAAGCATGAATACCATACACATCATGAGATGGGTTGGAGCGGGTGAAAGTAACCCAAAGGAAATTATTCCACTTAGCAGCAGTAAACTCACTGTCGTCAGTCAGTACTATCATTCCGATTCCTGATAAATCACAGGGGATTTCCTGCATTTCCTTTACAAACCGTAAAGCCTCCTCTTCTCCCGTCTTTCCATTGTACAAAAGGAAAGCCGGTGCTTTTACAGCGAGAATACCGGACGAGCAAAAAACAGGTTTGGAAAATCCTGCGGGCAAATCAAAATTATCCGGCAACTGATTTGTGAGGGTACGGATTTTGTCCCCGGCTGCGGCCATCACCAGTTTAGAACCTGAGTTGAGTCCTGTTCCGGAATAATCCAGCGTATCCATCGTGGTTTCAGTCTGAAAATGCAAATCACGGGTAAAGTCTATCCTTTCGAGTACATGGCTCATAAACGCCTGGGTGTTATGAATTTCAGGAGGGGAATCTTCCTGATCGGTAATCATCAGGTATTTGGCAAGGGAAGCCTGATTGAAGCCCAGCACTGCATTGGCAATTGTGAGCAATTCCTGGGGTTTTCTTTTTCCATATGGTACGTACCTTTCGCTGCCCACAGCAAGTAACAACGGATGAACTCCGGCAGCATCCACTGCATGCATTGCCTTAAGTCCGGATATCGAAACAGGAACCATTGCGGCAGTCACTTCATGGATAAGGTGTCCGAAACTTGTATCTTCCTGAGGCGGTCTTCCTACGACGGTAAATGGCCAGATTGCGTCTTTTCGGTGATATACCGCTTCAACCTCCATGAGCGGAAAATCATGGGTTAAAGAATAGTATCCCAAATGATCTCCAAAAGGCCCTTCCGGTTTGGTCGCCATTCTGTCCACGGTTCCGACGATACAGAAATCGGCGTCTGTAGAGATAAAATGACCTTCATGATACGTATAACGAAAATTCCTTCCGGCAAACATCCCCCCAAACATCAGCTCGGAAAGCCCTTCCGGAAGCGGCATTACGCCGGCAAAACTATGAGCAGGAGGACCACCGACAAAAATACTTACCTTGAGTTTTTCATTTCTTCTGATGGCTTTGGAGTGATGCACTCCGATTCCTCTGTGAATCTGATAATGCAGCCCCAGTTCTTTATCCGGAATAAAGTCATTTCCGGAAAGCTGAACCCTGTACATCCCGAGATTGGACTTCATCGGGCCGGGAGCATCCGGATCCTGGGTAAAAACCTGAGGAAGAGTAATATATGCTCCTCCATCCATAGGCCAGGAATGTATCTGCGGCAATTGGGATAACGTGGTCTTTCCCGCAAGTACCGGTTTAAATAAAGCCCTGAGGGGAAGCGCAGTAATAGCTGTGAAAGGCACTGTCAGGTATTTGTGCGGTGCCTTAAGCAAAGCCGTAGGGTCTGCTTTTATATCCACTACTTTTTTGACATTTTTCAGGGTTTTCCGGAAAATAAATTCACAACGATCAATGGTACCAAAGAGATTGCAAACCGCAGGAAAAGGACTTCCCTTGACTTTTTCAAACAAAATTGCCGGAGCTTTTTTTTCATAAGCCCTTCGCTGAATTTCAGCCATTACGAGATAGGGATTTACCTCTTCGCGAACGCGGACAAGATGCCCGTTTTTTTCAAGATCCAGAACACATTCAAGCGTGGAACGATAAGCCATTTTAATATTTTTTTGAATTTAACAAATTTACCGTAATTTTGGTTTTTTTTCAGTCCGTCAGGATTATTTAAAGTAACAAAATTTTCATGAAAAATAATTATCATATCGTTATTGTTTTAATTTGTCAGGTATTTCTTTATTAGTGTGGTCCGGACCCGGTTGTTCCGCCGGATGAAACCCAAGCTACCCGGGACGCTCACCTGACCCTTGGCAATCCCGATAATGCCAACAAAGACGTTAGCAATAAAAACCATTTTCTGATGGAAAAGCCTCAGTACGCACTTTCTTACAATAACTCCAAAGGCACCGCCAACTGGGTCTCCTGGCATTTGAGTACGGCCTGGAAAGGAAATACAGAAAGACAGGACGACTTCAGGGCAGATCCGGATTTACCAGCGGGATTTTACAAGGCCAACAGCGGCAGTTACAGTGGTTCAGGGTTTGACCGCGGGCATTTATGCCCTTCCGATGACCGGGATTCCTCCATAGCCGACAATTCCGCTACTTTTCTGATGACAAATATGATTCCGCAATCCCCTAACCTGAACCGGATTACCTGGCTTGGATTTGAGAGTTTTTGCAGGGATAAAATGAATCAGGGCAATGAACTCTATATTATCGCCGGCGGATACGGACAGGGAGGAGAAGGGACAAGCGGCCCGGCCAATACCATAGACGGAGGCAATATCACGGTCCCGTCTCACTGCTGGAAAATTGCGGTGATTCTTCCGGTTGGAGGTAACGACCTGAACCGTATTACCACAGACACCAGGGTAATCGCCATTGATATGCCCAATAATCAGGAGGTAAATCAGACTTTCTGGGGAGATTACCGGGTTTCAGTGGACTTCCTTGAAATAGTAACCGGCTTTGACTTTCTGTCCAAAGTACCTGTCGGGATTCAGGATGCACTGGAAGAAAAAACCGACAACGGCCCCACTCAGTAAAAATACTTCTGAAACCCATTATTACGAAGTGCTGTAAATGAGGAGGACTCCGTTTCCGGCAATCTGAGTAAAGTTTAGTTCAAAAATCTGATTTTTAAGGAATTAAATTACAATGACCCCGGAGAATCCCGCCGTATTTTTTCATTTACCTTGTAAATACTGAAAATTATCCTTAATTTTGTAATTGTTTATTCTGATGTATAGCTTATGAACCGGTATAAAGTTTTAATATTTATTGCATATTTTGTCCTTCCATTCTCCCTTTTTGCCCAAAAACTGCAAAGAGACAATATCGCTGAGTCTAAAATAGAGGAAGGAAAAAAATATATGAGACAGAAGGACTATAAGGTAGCAGAACAATGTTTTGAAATTGCAGCAATGCGTCCGCTCAACACGCTTTCCACCACTGCGATTTACCTTTCAGGGCTTTCTTCTTTTTATACCCAAAATACCAACAATTCTTTTTACCGCTTCAATCAGATTCTTACTCAATATCCCAAATCCCGCTATGTTCATGAGGCAAGTTATCACCTTGGTGTGCAGTATCTCCAGTCCTCTGATTCACGGCATCAGACTGACGGTATCCGGATATTGTACAAATTAAGGGATGGACTTCAGAGCGGGGTGCCGGCGATGCTTACGCTGGATGCTGCCAATGCGCTGAAAAATTATCT
>JAIBAH010000127.1 GCA_019695295.1 Bacteroidia bacterium
ACCAAATTTTTTATGAACTTTTTTTCGCTTTTTTGAAAGTATTTTCAACAACACGTTTCAACCCCTCTAAATCCCTTTCTAAACAGATTGCAAAGGTAGATACCTTTTCTTTATCCTCCAAATTTATCCTGCATTTTTTTTGCTTTTTTTTAAACAATTTTACTCAAGAGGGATATAAATTTGATAATCAGAAATTTAACAGCATTTGAGACTGAATATATTATATTTAGCCTTTAATAAGTCTTTATCGATTGGCTCTACAGAAGTATATTGGCTGAAAAGAAGTAGTAAGTCCTAAAAGACTTAATTCCATTTACCAATATTGACCGTAAGTCTGATTAATCTCCTTTATATATTATAATGTATAATTCCAGTTTTCAGGCAGAGTTTCAGATGGCTTCATTTTGAATGACGACAAAAGGAAATATGATTTCAGTAATAGAAAACCGGTTATCAAAATCAGAAGAGTATCATGAAAATTATTTTTATTTTACATTTATATCTGACGAATATTGAAAATATTATATCAGGAAAAGAGAAGTGATGAATTATTTTTCCGAACCCGTAAAAATATCAATGCTGCTAAAAAAAACTAATATTAAATTAGGAATATCAATAAAAAAACACTATCTTTATGCTTTAATTCGTTATAGTTAAAGATAACTGCTATAAAGGTTAAAAAAAAAATTAAAAAATGTTTAAAAAATTTTATTTAATCAAAAAAAATGTTTCTATTTGTAGCGAAATCGGGAAATTATAAAAAGAATTTAAAAATAACTGAATTTTTTAATATGTTTGTCCCCGAAAATAAAATTATTGTTTCATTCTAAACTGTTAACCGTATGGATAAACATTACTTATTTATTAATAAATCATTTAATATGAAGGTACACAAGTTTCAAACTGTATTCTTACTATTTTTTATCGTCTTAATTAATTTTTCTTACGCTCAGCCCGGCGGAAGTGGGAGAAGCATCTATTTGGTTGCAGAAGAAATGCGTAAACAAAATCGCTGTAATGATGCGATTCAGAAGTACGAAGAAGCTATCAAATTAGAGCCTACTAACTACAAATACTATTTCCAGAAGGGATTGTGTGAGCAAAAGGAGAAAAAACTGGATGATGCAAAAGCGTCTTTTCAGAAAAGTATTGATAATAATAAAGAATACACACCGGCTTATGCACAAATGGCGAAGTTGTTCAAAGACGTAAAAGACATTGATAATACGATTTATTATTATGAGCTTGCGGCAGCGAATGAAAAAATTACAGGAAGAAAGGTTCAGTATGAACTGATTCTTGTAAATCTTCTGTTAAAACAGAATAAAAATTTTGAAGCGAAAAAGCACTGGGAAGAGGCACAAAAAATCGATCCGGGTAATATGAAAGTATTGTATTATGCAGGAGAGATTAAATCCGCTGAAGAAAACTGGGCTGCTGCAAAGGATGACTATCTGGGAGCAACGGAATCTCCTAATTTTACTTCTCTCTCACCTGCTGAAAAAGCTCAGTATTATTATGCTTTAGGATTGAGTTATTACAAACTAAATGATATTGATAATGCCAAAAAAGCATGGGCAAAAGCAAATTATGGTCCTTTTCAGCAGTTGATTAATCAGCAACTGATGAAAAGCAATAATGTATATTACTACAAAATTGCTGCCAGCTATTATTTAAGCGATGAGTTCGATGATGCTGAGGAAAATCTTCAGAAAAGTCTTGAAATTCAACCTAATTTTACCGGAGCTTACGTGCTGAGAGGCAAGATTGCCCGCAAAAAAAATGACCTTAGAGGAGCAATCGAGAATTTCCAGAAAGCAATAGAGGTTGAAAAGGATGCTACGGCTAAAGCTAAACTTTATAATCTGCTTGCTCAAATGCAAATCCAGAATAATGACTATTATGGTGCGCTTGCTTCTTTGAATGAGGCAATTACAGCAATTCCTACCAACAAAAACCTGGTTTACATGAAAGCAAAAGCCCTTTACGAGTCAGGAAGATATGCTGATGCAATCAAGGAACTGGAAGATTTGATTACTTCCGCTACAGATAATAAGGTTAAAGCGAAGTTTGCATTCCTTATGGGTAAGGCAGCCAAGAAAAACGGAGATATCGAAATGGCTAAAAAGTCGTTTCAGACTGCGATGTTTGGTCCCTATAAGCCTTCTGCACGGATTGAACTGGATAAATTAACGGGTAAAGCGGAAAATTAATTTTCCTGACTGAATGATATAGTTTGTCTGATTTGAGGACATTAAAAATAAAGAAACGGATGGCTTTTGGGTCATCCGTTTTTTATTAGGAGTTTATATTATTGATTTACAATACTTAAGAAATATTTTTTACCCAATTATTTACGAAATTTATTTTCAGACACCACTAATTCTTTTTTCCGCATTTTCTTTTACTGATTCTACTACGCCGTCTCTGAGGCGGATGATACTATGAGCATATTTTGCAATGTCTTCCTCGTGTGTAACGAGAATTATGGTTTGTCCGTTTTTGTGTAAATCATCAAAAAGAGCCATAATTTCATAAGAGGTTTTGGTATCCAGGTTTCCCGTAGGTTCATCCGCAAGAATGATTGAGGGATTATTGACCAGGGCTCTTGCGATGGCTACTCTCTGTCGCTGACCTCCCGATAATTCATTGGGTTTATGATGCATTCTGTCTGCAAGCCCTACGCTTGTAAGGACTTCCTCGGCTCTTTCCATTCTTTTATTGTATGAATATCCGGAGTAAATCAAGGGCATTGCAACGTTTTCGAGGGCAGTAATCCGGGGTAAGAGATTAAAGGTCTGAAATACAAATCCTATTTCATGGTTTCGGGTATATGCAAGTTCTGCATCGTTCATTTTACTTACATTCACCCCATTCAGAATATAATCGCCGTCGGAAGGGGTATCAAGACAACCAATGATGTTCATCAGGGTAGATTTACCCGAACCGGAAGGCCCCATTATTGCCACATACTGATTCTTAAAAATTTCCAGGGTAACGTCCACGAGGGCATTGATTTCCACAGACCCCATTATATAAGTCTTTTTAATATGAGAAATGGCAATAACAGATTCCATCATAAAATTTTATTTACAGGATTAGTATTAAAGACGGTTAAATTATTACGTATCGTATCTTAAAAGTCTTTCCGGAAAAAGAAATCAGGAAATATAAGACTCCATATAACTAAAAGGAGCTGTAAATTTGCCTTTCCAGAGTATTACCGCTTTCTGAATAGCAGGAGGCAAACCGGCTTTTTCTACTGTGGATACACCATAATTTGCGTTTAAAATACCTGATATGTGGTCAGACAGATTCCGGCTAAATGCGTTGGATGCATCCGTCGGGAATTCACAGGGCAAATTGGTAACGGCCATTACGGTAATTCCTTTGGGAGCAAACCCGTTGGTTTCGGTTCTTGTTTCAGGATGATAGGTAAATACCGGGTCATCAATCCATGTATCATGCGAGAACTCCACTCCTCCTTCGGGGTCACAGGAAATGTCTCCGATAATACGGGTTATTTTATTTTTTTCATACCAAAGAGCTACCTTGTCTCTGGTAAAAAGTTTTGGATATTTGGGACTCCAAACGATGCAATTCATAAAAACGGTAACGTAAGGGAAAAATTTATCCATACTGGATTCAAAATAATCCGGATTTGCCAGATAAAAATCTGACTTTTCTCTTTTATTCATCAAGGCATAAGCGGATACAATTTCGGAAGCAGTATCTTCCTTAAGGCGGTACATATCCGGAATATTCAGTACTAATTTATAGATAAAGTTACGGGAACCTCTGATAAAAATATCCTGAACCTGGTCCGGAGTGATGGAAATATAAGGCATACTTTCAAAAATTTCCTGAGCACCCTGACTTGTTTTTCCACTTCCCAGGAAGCAAAAAATCATTGGAGGAAGTTTTATAGTAGTACCTTTAAGGGTGATTTCTTCTGCTACTTCTTTCAGTATATTTTTGAGCACCTGTAAATCCGCTTTTTCGATACTTTGGGGTACTTTCTGGAAACGACTGAGAATACCTTCTGTTTTTAAACGTTGCCCCAAAGCCCAGAATGAATCTATCATACCAGCATAACCTGCGAAATAAGTAAATGCGGTAATAAGTCTCAAATTTCTTTCGTTTGTGATAAGCTCATAATCAATGAGACTACATTTTTTATCCACAAAAGTCTTCAGCATTTTCCGGTTTTTCGACTGCCCCTTATGAGTATGGGAAAAGATAAAATACGTTTTACCTGAAAGAATTTTATCTGTTTCTACTTCTTTAATCCCAAAAATGAGGTTGGCTTCAGCGAGGTTCTCGTTTTTTTCGGCACCCACTTCAGTATAAATATCATCTGAAAAAACCCGCTTGATTTCCCCTGTTTCAGGGTTTTCGGCTGGCTGAAAGATAATTCGGCTTTCTTTAGCAGTTATTCTGGCTGCAAAAGAGGGTGTAATGGCAACTCTTGTTTCACGCTTTTTACTCAAATCCTCCCTCCGTATTCCAATAATATTTTTCTTCATAAACAACTGTATAAAATATATAAATGGCGGTATTTAACCTAATTTAGAATCAGGGGACAAAGGTACGGATTTTTTTTACTCAAAAATCGCTAATTTTAGTTTTAAACATTTAAAAGGCCCGCCTGGAAAGCACCTTTAATTTTATGACCAAACAGAAGGAATGTATAAAAAAAACATGTTATTAATAAATGATAATCAACATTCTGGCATAATAATTAAAGTAGAAATCATCTATCTGTTTTTTTGCAATAAATCTGACATCAGATGTACATCTTTTCAGAATTTTACTACTTTTGTACCGAAAGAAGTAAATCATTACGTAACCATATATCTATATTTAGTCACTTATTATGCCAATAACGCCGTATTCAGGCACATTTGCCAAACCACAGTTGATGCATTTATTGCGACGCACGTTGTTTGGACTTACCAAGCCAGATATTACCTATTTTACCGGGATGAGTATGTCTCAGGTAATTACTGAGTTACTTACGCCTGCTCCTGTTCCCTCCCCTCCCGTAAATACTTATTCCAATACTGATCCCAATGTACCTTACGGCTCAACCTGGGTAAATGCCGTACCGGACGGTAATTTTACCGGAGGCAGAAGAGATAGCCTGAAGTCATGGTGGATTGGAAATATCATTCAGCAAAACCGGAGTATTAGTGAAAAAATGCTTCTTTTCTGGCATAATCATATTCCGACTGAGTACTTCACAGAGCCTTATATATTTTACCGCTATCTGAATCTGCTACGAACCCACTCTTTAGGAAATTTCAAAACAATGGTAACAGAAGTTACGATTGATGCCTCCATGCTAATCTATCTGAACGGGAATCAGAATAAAAATACAGCTCCCAATGAAAATTATGCAAGAGAGCTTCAGGAGTTGTTTACCATAGGCAAGGATTTGCCTACTTATTATACACAGGCGGATGTAGTAGCTGCGGCCAGGGTACTTACAGGCTGGAAAACCGATATACAAAATCCGGCTGCTGCTGTTTATTTCAATCCGGCTCATCACGACGTCGGCAATAAAACGTTTTCGTCGTTTTATAATAATACTGTGATAGCAGGTCAAACCGGAGCAACTTCAGGCATCAATGAGTTAAATGACCTGATGAATATGATATTTGCGCACAATGAAGTGGCAAAATATGTCGTTCGGAAACTATACCGTTTTTTTGTATATTATAATATAGATGCTGCTGTTGAAAGCAACATTATTGCCCCGCTTGCAGATACATTCCGGAACAATAATTATGAAATTCTCCCTGTATTAACAGAATTATTTAGTTCTGCTCATTTTTATGATATGATGCAGTTCTCAAGCCATATCAAAAATCCGGTTGACTTGCTTACCGGAAATATCCGGACTTTTAATCTCAGTTTCCCACCTTCGAATCTTGCCGGAAATTATACCAGCTGGAGAAATATACACAGCAGATGCTCCAATCAGGGGCTAGCGCTTGGAGATCCCCCCAGTGTAGCAGGCTGGCCTGCATATTATCAGTCTCCCGGTTATCACAGACAATGGATAGATTCTAACCGGTTACGGGCATATAAAACTAATACGGACAGTATGTTTGGCGGTGGATTTTCGGGTATAGCTGCTGATGTACTGGCATTTACGAGTACTATGGACAACCCCGCAGATCCGGATTTACTGATAGAAGAAGTACTTGAATTATTACATCCATTGCCTTCCGACCCTCCGCTAAAGGCTCAGTTAAAAGCGATTCTGCTATCGAACCAGACTACGAATTCGTACTGGACCACTGCATGGAATAATTATGTCAGTGCTCCCACCAATACGACCTTCGTCAATACAGCAACGTCAAGGCTTAAAACTTTTTACAAGGCTGTTTTGACAATGGCTGAAGGCTATTTATCATAAGCATTATTTATTACAAAAACCATTATGAATCGTAGAGATTTTATTAAACATATAGCTCCGCTCGCAGTTGTTCCTTTCTTTTCCAATCGTTTATTTGCTGCAATTCCGGAACTTACAAAGGAACAATATACACTGCTTACCAACGCACTTATTTCAGATGACAGAATATTGGTTGTCATTCAGATGACAGGAGGAAATGACGGGTTAAATATGGTATTGCCATTAGATCAATATACCAATTTAGCCGCAGCGAGAGCCAACATTCTGATTCCTGATACGGCTGCACTGACATTAGGCTCTCATCCTACAGGCTTACACCCTGCTATGACAGGTCTGAAGAATTTGTATGACGATGATAAACTAACAGTAGTTCAGAATGTAGGGTACAATAATTTCAGCCTTTCGCATTTCAGGGCTATGGATATCTTTGCTTCCGGCTCTGACAGTAATCAAACGATTGATTCGGGGTGGCTGGGGAGATACATAGAATATTACTACCCGGGATTTCCGGCAGCTTATCCCAATACGAATACTCCCGATCCTTTGGCTATCAGTATAGGCTCATCGGTATTTCAGGCATTGCAGGGGTTTAGTCAAAATACAGCGCAGCAAATCCCCACCAGCTTCACCGGTTCTCTTACTCAGCTTTTAGGGTATAGTAATACGACAGTTCCGGCTACTCCGGCAGGCCTGGAAGTAGAATTTATCCGCCTTCAGCAAGGTTTTGCGAATGCTTATGCAAGTCAGATTGTCAATGCATGGAATGCAGGAGCGAACAGCAGTACAGTGTATCCGCCTTCTCCCGCAGGGCTAAACAATAATCTCGCTCAGCAGCTCAGGATTATCGCGCGTCTGATAAAAGGAGGGTTAAATACAAAGATTTATTTTGCAAGTTTGGGTAGTTTTGATACACACGCAAGCCAAACGGATTTGGTTGACCATACAATTGGATTTCATGCCAATTTACTGAAAGAACTAAGTGACAGTATTTTTGCATTTCAAAGTGATCTTGCTTTACTGGGTCTAGACAACAGGGTACTCGGCATGACGAATACAGAATTTGGCAGAAGAATCAAGTCCAATGCCGGTACGGGCACTGATCACGGTACCGTTTCTCCGATTTTCCTGTTTGGAAACTATGTGAATCCTACGGTAATCGGCCCAAATCCTGTGATTCCAGTCAATGTACAGAATAATACTCAGCTTCCTGTGCAAATTGATTACAGAGAAATCTATATGTCTGTACTCCAAAACTGGTTCTGTCTTTCCCCTACTGAGGCGGGCAATGTTCTGCTACACAATCAGGTTCCGCTCAATTCAGTAATTGCCCCCTGCGGTCCTCTCCCGGTTGAGTTGATGTCTTTCAGGGCCGAGAAGTTTAATACTCAGGACGCACTGCTTTCATGGGCTACAGCAAGTGAGCAAAGTTCTGATTCTTTTGAAGTTGAAAGAAGCACGGATGGAAAGGATTATATTTTCAGAGGAAAAGTAGCTGCGGCAGGCCATTCTCATGACTTATTATCCTATACATTTACTGATAAAAATCTTCCTGTCGGTGACTATCAGACTTTTTATTACCGTCTGAAGCTAAAAGACATTGACGGGGAGTTTGCCTATTCGGAGGTAAGAAAGTTATTGTTTAGCGCTGATACTATTGAACTGGAGGTCACCATTTTCCCGAATCCTTCTACAGATGGCACCTGTCAGATACACCTGAACCAGGATTTACCCCAAAGTTCCGATTCGGAAATTCTGCTGCAGGATATAATGGGCAGGGTAATTGCCGAAGAGACTATGTATTTGGACACCTCGCCTAAAACACTGGATTTTGGGCAGAAAATTGCAAGCGGTACCTATTACTTAGTGGTAAAAAATGATTTGGGCAGCAAGGTTGTCCGGTGGGTGATTTTGTAAGAAAAATCAACAGAATTACAAGGAGCAAACAGGTTCGGTTTACAAAAAAACTGAACCTGTTTGTCTTTTCTGATTTTCAGTATTTCTCTACAAATTCTATTACAGATTTTGAAAACTCCATCGGCTGTTCATAATTGGGAGAATGGGCCGATAATTCAAAAATGTGGAGGTATTTTTCATCAGAGGGTGTACTCAAACGGGAGTAGCAATCCTCAGCAAGTACCACAGGAAAAACTTTATCATGTTTCCCCCAGCAAATCAGAGAAGGAATAGTAATTTTGTGAATATCAGATGTTAAATCAAGCCCCTTGTCCAAAAAACTGAACTGATACGGCACAAAAAAGTAGGCGGTGGACATAGGCGAGTAAAACAGCAAATCGGTAAAAGGAATGGGGAGTGAGTCACTCAGGGGATTGTAGTCATAACCGTTTGCCCTTCCCACAAAGTTGTAATGGGCATTATCATTGATTCCCACCACAGGGTGCTCGTGATACCAGTTTAAGGCAAATTGCCAGAACGCTGTATCAACTCCTTTCCGGACTTGTCTGTCCGCATAATTCATCATAGTGTCTCGCGATATTGCATTGGCAGTAGTCCAGCTGTGCCCGCCATCAATTTCAATCCATCCGCTGATTTTATGCTGGTTCTCCAGTAAATAATGTGTACCCAGTGCGCCGCCCCAGGAGTGTCCCATCAGATAAATTTTCGGTTGATTGTAACCAGAGGCGATGATTGTGACCAGCTCATCCAAATCATCAGAGAACTGAGCCAAATCAGCGTCTTTCAAAGAGGGATTTCCCTGACTCATTCCACACATTCGCTGATCCCAATATACAATCGCAAAGTGTTCTTCTATCTTTTTATGAGAAGGAAAAACGCTGTAATACTGAGAAGAGCCTCCTTCCGGTCCACCATGAAGCATTATAATAAATTTACCGGAGGATTGATTTCCCTTTATCCAAACCGGCATTTTTGCTCCTTTGTTCTCCAGATAAAAAAAATCTCCTTCTTTTTGAAACTCCTGTTTCTGACAGGCTGAAAAAAGAGCAAGCATTAAAAACAAAGAAAAAATTCTGTGTAATTTCATTTTTTAGCAAGTTGAAATATTAAACCGGTATTGAGCGCAAAATGTGTCAGATAATACCCATTGAAAGGCGCTTTCCAAAATAATTCAGGCCGGAGGAAAAAACGTATATTACAATTCGTCTTTTTAGAGAAATCATACCCTAAACCTATGGAAACTCCGGGCATAACCATGGACTTCCCGGTATTGGGCACTTTTACAACTGCTCCATTGGGCAATACATCAAATGTTTTCCCCCCATGAGTGAAATGGTGCAAATACCCCAAACCTAAAAACGATTCCACAAAAAAACCATTTTTACAAATAGCACGCTGTCCCCATTGTCCCCGAAAAAAAAGAGAGGTATTGTTTCTGATATGGAGATATCCACCCAGGTTGGCTGCCAGAATTGTCTGAAACCGGGGAGCCTGAAAGGGGTAATATTCTATCCCGGCGTTTACTCCGGGGTGAGTGAGAGTTTCCCCGTAATAACTTGTAGTAAATGCGATTTCCGGTTTGTACTCTTGCTGGCAAAAAGCCAGAACGGGAACGAAAAGAAACAGAAAGAAAGAAAATAACTTACTCATATCTTTATGGATTTTGCCACAAAGATGGGCTGATTTCTGCAATGCGAAATACTCCTGCCCCTAAAAAACTACCGAAACGGACAAATTAGAAGCTAAGACGGACCATTCTTTTTCCACCAAATCCTGAATGCTGTAACTTTGGGTTTTGAGACAAAGACATCTTCCGCCCTTGCAGGATGAAGAATTACCTTTAGTTTTCGGGTTTCTGTCTGTTCTATAGATTCAATCGCTTTTACAGATACCAGGTACTGACGGTTCAGCCGGTAAAAATTTGCAGATTTCAACTTTTCTTCCCAATCCTCCAGACTTCCCTGAACCCGAAAGGATTCCCCTTCATAAGTATGCAGCCACAAACTTTTCTGACAACTCAGAATATAAGCACAGGCTGAGACCGGCAACCGTTTTTCAGTATACCCTTTCTCTACCGTAAAAAAATCAGGGGCTTCCTTAGTATATTCGGGGATAATTTCTGTTTTCTGATAATAAAACAAATAATTTACCATATAAAACAGGTTGAATAATAATAAAAGTATAAAACCTAATGGTAATTCTAAGTGTATAATAGAAGAAGAATGAAGAGGAATCTGAATCAGGTATAAATAAATTACCTCCATCGCAATTGCAAATAATAACGGTATAAATACCCCCCACAACGCCTGCCTGATTAAACGTTGTTTAAATCCGGTGACCCATGAAAAATGCTTGTCTAAACGCAGGGAAATCCATTTCAGGTATTGCCCTACCAAAAAGGTCATCCCTCCTGCAAATAGCAAATCAGAATAAAAAGAAGGAATCTGCAGCAGTTGAGAGAATGAATTGCCGTTTGCCAGAAAAATAAAGGAGAGTGCAGTCAAAGGATAGACTATCATCCAAAGAAAATTCAGATTTTTATAGGGGAATTCTTTGTGATTAAAAAATATCTGCATAAAATATCATCGGATAGAGTGAAATATAAAGTATTATAATTATTTTGTACTGACTATTGTTTGTTTTGAATTTCAGAATTTACCGGGAAAACAACCCTATTTCAAAGTCATGAAACGTATATAAAACAAATAAAGACAAAATAAAACCATTTTTTTCTCTTTTAATTATAATAAGTGTGTTACTTTTGGGTAGTTTGCTCCTCTAAAAATCAATAAACAGGTTTTTATAAAAAAAACGTTTATTTTTGCGAAAGATTTCTTTTTATTTTTTTCACATTTTAATTTAGAAAGACTATGCCTATCAGAATGGTGGATGATAATCCAAACGACAGCTACAATCCGGGCAACGAGGGTGGTGGCCCTAATATTGGCGGTGGCGGAAGTGGTTGTCTGTTCATGCTTTTACCGATGTTGATGAATTTGTTTCGTCGTAATCCCAAATTAGCAATTCTTTTGATTGTGGTAGGTTTGGGCTTTTACTTTTTCACAAACGTCAACACCGGCGGAGGGGAAACGGATAATTCTGCTTTAGCCAAAGGTTGTGATATGAAGCAGGAGATTTTTGATAAAGCAGAAGTTTTTGCCGGACTTGACCCTACCAAAAACCAATTACCATCAAGGGTTTCTCTCGAAAAATATGCTCCTTCCCGTAAAAATCAGGGAGAGCAGGGCTCTTGTGTAGCATGGGCAAGTTCTTATGCTGCAAGAACCATTCTGGAATCTGTTTCTACCAATCAGAATCCCAATCAGACTGCATTCAGCCCTTCTTTTGTATATAATCAGATTCACCTGCCCAATTGTCAGGGAGCTTATATAGACAAAGCAATGGAACTTATGAAGCGTCAGGGTACAGTGCCTATTACGAAGTTTCCATACAATCCCAGCTCCTGCTCTCAAGAGCCCGGACAATCTTTGGTTACGGAAGCGGCTCAGTACAGAACGAGAGGATATAACCGTTTAACGGTTGATGGAAACCGGTATGAACTGGATATGGACGGAATCAAACAAAATCTCGCCAAAGGAGCTCCTGTTGTAATCGGAATGATGGTGGGAGGAAGTTTTATGGAAAGTATGTTCGGAAGGGATGTGTGGATGCCTACAAGAGCTGATTACAGTCAGCGGGGTTTTGGCGGACATGCGATGTGTGTCATTGGATATGACGATAACCTTCAGGGCGGAGCGTTTCAGATTATGAACAGCTGGGGTCCGGAATGGGGAAATAATGGTATCGGATGGGTTAGATACTCTGACTTTATGAAATTTACCAAAGAAGCCTACGGCTTAGACCCGCTTCCCAAAAGAGGCACTCAGGATCAGTCTAAATTTTCGGTATCCCTCGGACTTGTAACCAACAACAGTAGTCAGTATATTCCCCTTAAAGTAACCGCAAACAACACATTCTCTTCTGCGACTATCGCAAAAGGAACGCGCTTTAAAATGGAAATTACCAATAATATTGAGTGCTATATTTATGTTTTCGGTCAGGAAACCGATGGTACAAGTTATACGCTGTTCCCCTACTCTGCCAAACATTCTCCCTATTGCGGGATAACGGGAACCCGTCTTTTCCCCAAAACGGAATCCATGATGGCGGATAATGAAGGGAATAAAGATTATATCGCCGTAGTAGTCTCCAAACAGGAACTGGATTACAACTCTCTGAATAACGCCCTTAACACAA
>JAIBAH010000128.1 GCA_019695295.1 Bacteroidia bacterium
AAATTGTCTTGTTTGAAATATAAACTTCCCATTCCCAATTCATCGTATGTTTTCTGGTTAAAGGTTTCCATAAAAAAGCCGCGGGAATCCCGAAAAACTTTTGGTTTAAGGATGAATAATCCGGGTATTGTGGTATCTATTTTTTGCACGTTTTGTTGATATTTGAATTTAAAGCGGCGCAAAATTAAGATTTTATCACGATTTATGACAATATAAAGAGAGAAAATCCGGATATTCCTTCGAATAAAGCAATTCAGTCGTCTGTATCCTGACCTTTATGTAACGTTTGCCCTTATTATCAGAAGGTGAAACAATCCCGGAAAAAACCGCTTCATCCACAACGCAAACCCTTCTTTGATTCCTCCGATATAAACCTCCCGCTTTTTCTGAGCGATTGCCCTGAGTGCCCGGCGGGCAAAAATTTCCGGGCTAAGGCCTTTCAGATTCTGGTTTTCAGGATTATAATTCCTGCTTACCGCATTGCGAACGATATTTGTATTGACAAATCCGGGCATAATATTCGTTATCTCCACAATTCCTTCCAGTTCTAATCTCAGGCAGTCGAAATATCCGGTGAGTCCGTGTTTTGAGGCAGCATAGCTACTTCTGTATTTTGTCCCGATTTTTGCCATTACACTGGTGATGATGACGATATGTCCCTTTTTGCGTTCAAGATAGTGAGGGAGTATTTTTTTTGTGAGCCCAATGGGTCCGGTCAGGTTTACCGCAATGATTTTTTGTTCGTCCTCAAAATCCGTTTCAGTAGCCAAAGCCCGCTGACTTATGCCTGCATTATGAATGAGAATATCCGTTTCCCCGAAAGTATTCAGTACAGTGGTTACTGCTGCGTCAAAAGTATCCGTTGCAGTCATATCCAAAGGCAAAATCAGAGAGGGAACCTCCGGCCTGCGGAATTCAGACTGAACCCGTTCCAGTTCCTTTTGGTTCCGGGCCGAAAGTACAACCTTTGCGCCATTTTCATTGAAAGCCTTTGCCAGTGCTTCTCCAATGCCCGAAGATGCGCCGGTAATCCATACTGTTTTGTTTTGAAACGACATATTTACACTGTTTTTTGTATCAAAATCTCTTTCTGACTCCTGATTCTTTCCATAAGCAAAAGGACAATCCGTTTATTGACAGAGGCGGTATTTTCCGCATAAAAAAGATACTCTTCCGTACTGAACAAACCGGTAATCAATCCTTTCAGAAAAAGCGTGAATTTATGATCTTTCTGAAAAATTTCCTGAATATACGCTCCTTTTTTCTTTTCCGGCAACAGGAAAAAAGCATTTTTATGCTGCGCAAAATAGTGGCTGAACACTTGCAGCAGCAACTCGTTCTGAAACTTCAGTATCGGACGCAGGGTTTGATTTTGAAAAATTTCTTCCGGAGAAGATTCCGTTCCGGTCAGGCCGGGGATTTCAGGTCTCAGGGATAAAATCAGTTGATTTCTTTCCGTCATAATATTTGCTTTTTTATGAATCAAACCTCCGGGAGCAGGAAATGTTTATCTCAGAGGATTTCTTCGGGAATATGCCTGTTGGTAAAGGGGGAGATTCCCCGCTGACCTCAAATAAAAACAAAAATTATTGGCCTTCTCTCCCCGTTATTGATTAACTTTGCACCCGTTTTAACAGAAAAACTAAAAGATAGAATCTATGGCCGATATTTCAACTGAACCCCGTAGTCAATTTGCAACGGAAGAGTCCCGCTTAATCATCGTTGGTACAGATGCTGATGCAAGAGTAGCCCTGGACATCGCCAACACCCTCAATGTAATCGTATATGGCTTTATGTCTGATAATGCAGAGGATGAAGGAAAAGATATCAATGATATTCCCGTCGTGATGCGTGTGGACTCTGTGGAAGGGAAAAAATTCATTGACGCTGAAAAACCGGACCTGATTGTAACGGACAGGGATATCGAAAGAAGAAAGGATTTGCTTCGGAAAGCCTATCCGCGCAAAGCCAATTTTGTGAATCTTGTGTATCCGGATATCGTCATCTCTCCTTATTCCGGAATGGGAGTAGGGAACCTCATTGGCTCGGGTTGTGTGATCCTTGCCAATTCCCGTATCGGAAGCCATAATTCCATTCAGTCCGGGGTCTTTATTGATACTGATGTTACAATCGGTGAGCTTTGTACGATTCAGGCAGGGGTAAAAATCGGTAGAAATGTAACGATTGATGATGAGGTATTTATTGGTGCAGGTGCAATACTCTTTGCTGGTGCAAAAATTGGGAAAGGGGTTTTTATTGCTCCCGGAGCGGTTGTGTATCATTCTGTTACTGATAACGTAAGGGTGGCAGGAAATCCCGCAAAACCCACCGGTAACGGATAAAAACGAATTCGGTCTCCCGTTTTTTCAGACGGTATGTCTTATTAAGGAAAACTTCGTCCCGCAGGTTTGTTCTTTTTTCTCTTTTTCAAAAGGAGAAAACGGGTTTTTATACATTTTCTGAAACTTCTTATTACCTTTGTATTCAAAAATACGTTTATTCAGGTGACTTTAACGTAAAAAATAATGTTACTTATTCTTTGAATATAGTTTCAGAAAACCCGGTATCAGATTATAAAATTCAGTTTCCGAAAAACAATGAAAAACATTCTGTTTATTTTCTTATTTTTGAACGCTTCCGCTGCCCTCCTTTATGCTCAGAAAACAGAGGACCGGTCGGAGGGCGAGATTGTGGTAAACCGGTATGAGAAGGTACATATTCCTTTGCCTGCGGGATATTCGGCGGAGTCGCTGCTTCCGGTCATTTATAAAAGGTATGACTGCTTTCGCAATCCGGACATTTCGCTGCGCAAAGAGACGGAAAAATCAAGTCCGGGAGGAAATCATATTCAATACCGTCAGTTTTACAGAGATATTCCGGTTTACGGTTCAGGTATCAAGGCCAATATTCATAAAAATGGTTATATACTTTCTTTTTTGAATCATCTGGAAAATCCGGTAGTTTCAGGAATTCCTGAATTTTCCCTCTCTGAAGCATTTGTACAAAACGAAATTCACAGGAAGGCCGGCGCCTATGAGTCTTCCTCCGAAGCGGTTTTGTTTTTTCATCAGGGAAGATGGGTTCCCGCCTACGTTGTCATCACTTTCGCTCATACTTTTCCGGTTAGTTTTGAATGGATAGCAGATGCCCGGACCGGAGAAATCCTTTCCCAAAAAGACAGGGCTTCCTATCACGCACATGCTGCGCTTACAGGAGATACTACCGGCAGGGGGGTAGTATTTCGTCCGGATCCCCTTACAAAAGCACAGGTTTCCTACGGCGCACCCTATCTTGACAACAGCGATCAGAGCAGCGCAGCATTCAATGCGGTAATGGATACCGTTCTTCTCAGGGATATTACATTCAATACCGGAGACGGACGTTTTTATCTGGAAGGGCCTTATGTGAAAATAGAAGATATTGACCCTTATGATTCAGTCCCGGTCTCTTCTCTCAGCGGAAATTTCTTTTATACACGCAACCGCTCAGGGTTTGAGGATGTGATGGTGTACTATCATATAGATTCGCTTCAGCGGTATATTCAGTCTCTGGGTTTTAGTAATCTGTACAATGAACCCCTTCGCGCCGACCCTCACGGATATGGTAATCAGGATAACTCCCACTTTATTCCCAATGGGTCTATGTCCTATATCGGATGGGGACAGGGAGGAGTGGACGATGCGGAAGACGCAGATGTGATAACGCATGAGTACGGACACGCTTTGTCTTACAGCGGCTCTACCAATACGAATACCGGAACGGAGCGCAAGGGACTGGATGAAGGTATCGGAGATTATATCTGCTCGTCCTATTCGTATGATATTAATCCATTTCACTGGTACGAAGTGTTTACCTGGGACGGGCATAATGAATACTGGACCGGCCGTGTTTCGAATTCTACTCAGACTTATCCCTTAACCGGCGGGATTTATGCTTATGGAACAGTGTGGGCGTCTTGTATCATGGAAATCCGGCTTGCTATCGGGGCGGAGGCTTCCGATAAGGACTTTTATCAGGAGCTATATATGAATGCTTCCGGGATGACCCTGAAAGATGCGGCACATAACTTTCTGGATGCCGACAGTATGCTGCATAACGGAGCCAATACTATCAGTATCGTAAATTATTTTTGTACCCGGGGGCTGTTTTCAGGGAGCGAATGTGTAGTGGGTATTGAGGATGTCACCCCCCTTTCCAACTGGAACCTGTTTCCCAATCCGATTACGAACCGGACTGCTTTTATTGATTTTCCGGATACAGGCAAAGAAGCAATGCTGGAAGTAACAGACCTTACCGGAAAAAACGTTTTGTCAGTAAAAGTGAATCCACGAGAAATTGTTTCGCTTCCGCTGCAACCGGGATTGTATTTTATGCGTCTGAATAACGGAACGAAAAATCCGGAATGGAAAAAAATCTGGATAGAATAATTTCTCTGAGAAAATCCGGAATTTATTAAAGGGTTTTATTCAAATGAGGGTAAACCCCGTCAAATTTATTAATCAAACAAGTATTATTTAAAAAATAGAATGAAAAAAACAGTTTTTGCATTATTAGTCCTGTTTTTTGCTGTTTACTCTGTGTATGCACAAGACCCTGAAGTTTTCTCGGACGAAGGCCTGATTCAGCCGGAAATTACGATCTATTCCTCTGCAAAAATAACCGGAACTCCCAAAACGATTCCTTTTTCTTCCAATCAGCCGTTTTTTGATGACTTTTCACAAAGCAGTCAATTTCCGGATACGGCAAAATGGTTTGATGACGCAAGCATGAGAATGCCGCTGAAATACCGGTACGGTGCAAAGCAAAATCCTTCTGAAGGAGTTTTGACGTTTGACGGACTCAAATCGGACGGAATGCCGTACAGTATCATCCTTTCAACGGGCTGGTCAGATGTGTTGGAGTCTCATTATATTGACCTGAGTCAGCAGCAACCTTTCGATAGTGTAATCCTGAGTTTTTATCTTCAGCCTCAGGGATACGGAGATGCACCCGAGAGCAGCGACAGCATGTATGTAGAACTCCGGGACAATACCGGAAACTGGCAAAGGGTATATTCCAAAGGAGGAACTTACAATACTCCTTTTCAAAAGATTATGTACACCCTCAATGACCCCGCATTTTTCCATAATGAATTTCAGATTCGGTTTCGCCGTAAAGGAAACCTGAATTCCCATATAGATTTATGGCATCTGGATTATGTATTTATGGGGGTAGGACGCAGTGTAACGGATTCTTCTCACAGTGATGTGGCACTCGTAGGTATCAGTCGCCCGGTGACAGCCCCTTTTACCGCAATTCCCTATCAGCAGTTTACAGGGAAAACTTTGATGCAACCTTTTGAAGTAAATGTCAATAATCTGAAAAACATACAGAGCAGTCTTTACATTCAGGCAGAAATTACTGACCCTGTTGGGAATAATGTGTTTACGACGGGGAATCAATTGAATAATACGCCTTTGATAAATGCAGGAGAATTTTATACTGACGCTTTTCCTGCTTTTGGGGATCAGGCAATGAATGCGTTGAATGCGTCTTACAAAATCAGTGTAAATCTTCCGCCGGATGCAGATAACGTAGTCTCAAACAACAAAATCAGTGAAATTTACCGGGTAGATTCTGTATTTGCGATGGATGACGGGGAGTCCGAAGGGAGTTACGGAATCACTGAAGCACGGGGATTCGGTCAGAAATATACCATTTCTTCGCCGGACTATATTCCTGCGGTGTGGATCAGCTTTATGCCAAGGGTTCATTTCAGTACGGTTACTCAGCAGAGTACATTTATGAATCAGTATCCTTTTCGCCTTACAATCTGGAACAAACCTCACCCGGATTCTATTCTCTATCAGCAAACGAATGTCGTAGTGGAATATTCTGACAGTGTAGATGGATTTGTGCGGTATCCTTTATATGAACCAGTACCGGTAAGCGGAGATATATGGGTGGGAGTAGAGCAAACCGATAATAAACCCATCGGTGTGGGGCTGGATATGAATTATGACAACCGCTCATACATGGCGTGGGATTCGGTGGGATACTGGGTAACGTCTCAGATAAAAGGTACGCTGATGATTCGTCCGGAACTACAAAATGTGCAGTATCATCCTTTGACAAGCATAAAAGCCGGGACATCGGAGAAATTATGGAAAATATTCCCGGTTCCCGCAGAAAATCAAAATATCCGGATTACGGGCTTACCGGAAAATTCGGAATGTTACTACCGGGTGATGGATATACAGGGAAAAGAAGCAGCATCCGGTCATTTTTGGGCAACTTCCGGATATACCCGGCTGGACATTCCGCCACTGAAAACAGGCTGCTATTTTATCGAACTGAAAAGAAAAACCGAAAACGGGGGTTTTGTCAGAGAATTTGAAAAAATCATCATTTCAGAATAAAATCTGCATTTTCCTGAAACCGATTGATGAAAATTACGTTTAATCTTTAGCAAGCCTGTGTCCTTAAGGGTATATTTGTAAAAACTGAAAAATATCAGCAACAGATTTATTTCAAAAGAAAAACAGGCAAAATGTAATTTTTTTAACGATAATTTTTACTAATCAACAAACATCATTTTTTAAAATCGCTCAAAAATATGAATAGTAGTTTGAAAAGAATTCTTGGAATTTTCCTGATTGCCCTTACAGGCTCTGTATCAGGTGTGGGTTTGTACAAGTATTTTTTTGAAAAAGAAAAATTTGTGTACATGAACCAGCCTTTACCTGCGGTTTTTTCCAAATACAATGATGCCGGAGGAAACCTTTCTTTCCCTAGTTTTACGCATGCGGTAGAAGTGGCCCGTCCCGGGGTCGTGCATATCCGCTCTATTTTTGAAGCAAGTTCCAAAAAGAATAAATGGGGAACTTTCGGAGATGATTTCTTTGGAAACAGAGATGGTGCTGCGTCCGGTTCAGGGGTGATTATTTCTCCCAAAGGATACATTGCTACCAACAATCACGTAATCGAAGACGCTACGAAAATTGAGGTTACGCTTCCGGATAACCGTAAAATGATGGCAGAACTGATTGGAAGAGACCCTTCTACGGATCTGGCACTGTTAAAAATAGAAGGAGAAAACTATCCTTACGTTGAAATGGGGAACTCTGACATACTGCAAATCGGAGAGTGGGTGGTTGCTATCGGGAACCCGCTGGAACTTACCTCTACCGTAACCGCCGGAATTGTCAGTGCAAAAGGAAGAGATATCCGTTTGCTGGAAGGACAATACAGAATCGAATCATTTATTCAGACGGATGCAGCAGTAAATCCGGGAAACAGCGGAGGTGCACTCGTGGATGTAAACGGGAAATTAGTGGGAATCAATACTGCAATCGCTTCCCGTACAGGATTGTATGCCGGATATTCTTTTGCCGTTCCTTCTATCATTGTGAAAAAAATCATGGATGACCTGCTTCAGTTCGGAGAAGTCAGAAGAGGGATTCTCGGTATCAGTATCGAAAATGTCACTGCGGATAAAGCAGAAGAAAATGACCTTTCTACCCTTCAGGGTGCGTATATCGCCGGAGTATCCAAAGGAGGCGGAGCAGATAAGGCCGGACTGAAAAAAGGAGACGTAATCGTGGCTATTAATGAAGCTAAAGTGAGCAACAGCGCTGAATTACAAGAGCAGGTGGGGCGTTTCCGTCCGGGAGACAAACTGAAAGTGAAGTTCCTCAGAGGAAGTGCTGCAAAGGAAGTAGAGGTTATCCTTAAAAAAATAGAAGGAAATACGGACGTTGTTAGTCTGGAAGATGCCGCGCGCGACCAGGAAAACGAAGAAGAAGAAAAAGGCGATGTGTATTCTCCTGAAGACAACAGTGCTTTTGTCAGTCTTTCTGTGGCAGAAAAAGATGCTTTAGGCATAGCAAATGGAGTTAAAGTCGAGAAACCCGGAGTTGCTCTCTCAAGAGGGGGAATTAAAACCGGCTTCATTATTACCAAAATTAATGGAAAGTCCGCTACCTCGGAGGAGGTTGTCCGGAAGGAAATTATCAATTCCAAAGGAAAGGGAATGATTTCACTCGAAGGTCTGTACAAAAAAGATATGTATGCTTCTTATCAGTTTAACTGGTAAAAAGAATCCTGAGTAAATAAAAAAACCGGTAAGCGAAAGATTACCGGTTTTTTTTATTATATCATTTATCAATCTATACTTTAGTGCTTTGCCACGCCACGAGTTTCCAGCCTTTTCGCTGTTTTCTGTAAACGGAAGTATAACGAAGGGAAATATCAAATTCTTTTCCGTTAATTGTTCCTTTCGCGATTACGATACCTGTAATCAGCGTTGTATTTCCGTAGGCTCTTTGCTGGGTTTCGCCGGTACGGGTAAGCGTTGTATAGCGTATTTTCCCGCTTCCTACACTCTGAATAAAATCATTTTTGGTTTCGGCAAGCCCGTTGGAATGAAAATAGGTAAGTTCATCGGCAAGCAGGAACCGAAGGGCGGCTGTATCCTGACGAAGCTGAGCTTCAAACCGGGATTGCTCCGAAGCCGCAGGACTGGAATAATCCGGCTCCTGGGCCATCAATACCGGGAACAACCAAATGCCAAAAAGCAGTGCAGAAAGAAGTATTTTCATTTTATTTTTCTGTTAAAAAGGATTTAAACCAAAGCCCTGAGTTTTTAATAATTCTTTTTTGAGTCTGAAAATCTACATAAACCAATCCGAAACGGGGACGAAACCCTTCTGCCCACTCAAAGTTGTCCATGAGTGTCCATACAAAATATCCGTGTACCGGAACGCCCTCCTGTTTGGCCTGAAGGATTTTTTCAAGGTAGCTTTTATAGAATGCGATTCTTTTTTCATCATTTACGGCACTGGCTTCCACTGCATCCGGAAATGCCGCTCCATTTTCGGTTACGATGATTTTTTTCACGCCTTTATAGGAAGCAAACTTCTTAAGCAACTGATAAATTCCGTCGGGATAGACCTCCCATCCCATATCCGTATAGGGGACCTTCCTTTTTTTTGCAGGGACTTCGATTGCCCATGCTCCGGGGATAAAGGGACTGAAGCGGGTAATATTCCGGGTGTAATTCTGCAATCCGATAAAATCAAAATCGAATGCCAGTTTTTCCATATCTCCGTCCTGAATATATTTCTTCATTTTGTTGAGAAGAGGCACTGTATCAAAGGGATATCCCAGTCCCAGGGCCGGCTCCAGGAAAAGGCGGTTCAGGATTGCGTCCATACGGTCGGCGGCCTTGATATGGGTTTCGGTATTTTTGTATGGCTGAACATAGGAGCAAGAGAAAGTAGAGCCAATATTTGCGTTTTTTACGTTTTTACGAATGATACGCCCGCCTTCTGACTGACACATTGCTGCATGATGTACAGCAGCTCCAAAATGACTGAATCCTCTTTTGCCGGGGGCATGCATTCCCAGCATATAGCCTAAAGCCGTAAAAGCAGCCGGTTCGTTCAGCACCATCCAGTTTTTTACTTTATCCCCAAATGTCCTGGTGCAGAACTCAACGTATTCTGAAAACCAGGCGATTACTTCCCGGTTGGTCCAGCCTCCTTTGTCTTCAAGTGCCTGTGGCAGGTCCCAGTGATAGAGCGTAATCCAGGGTTGAAGGCCTTTTGCGATACACTCATCAATGACTTTATGGTAAAAATCCACTCCTTTCTGATTAATTTCTCCCGTTCCGTTGGGCATAATTCTTGACCATGAAAGGGAAAACCGGTTTACATCGAAGCCCATTTCTTTTACGCTGGCAATATCTTCCGGATACCGGTGATAAAAATCGCAGGCCGTGTCTCCGTTTTCTTTGGTTTTAATTTTTCCTTTTTTGTGGGTAAAAGTATCCCAGATAGAAACTCCTTTGCCGTCTTCATTCCAGGCTCCTTCTATCTGATAGGCGGCCGTGGCTACTCCCCACAAAAAGTCTTTTCCAAAATCTGCTTTTCTCAGTACCTGAGGGATGAGATTACGGGCAGAAATACGGGGCGAAAACAGAATTCCCAGTGCGGAAAGTCCGGTGATTTTTATTGCGTCTCTACGGTTCATAAGATGATATTTTCAGAAAAAATTGAATGGATAAATATTGTTTCGGACAGAGAAGATAGTCCTCCGCCACAAAGATATTTATTTTTCCGGGAACAGAATAAAAGCATTCCGGATTGATTCAGGATTTTTTGGTCAGACTCCTGAAATAAGCGGAAGAACCGTCCTGTTTTTTTACTGATATTTCGCTGACCTGGTCAATTCAATCAGTTTTTTCATTCCTGCAAATGTGCCATCTTCTACAAAACTTTCTACAATGGAAGTAGGAATGCTTCCTTTGGGGTTGTAAAATGTCCAGTAATCTATTTCTACGGTTCCATTGGGTTTGGGAGTGGAGATACTGTGCGTTTCCCATTTATGAATTCTGACATAGTTTTTGTCTTCGGCGAGGTAGTTCGGTTCAGCATAAGCATCCACCCGGATTACTTTGGTAACGGGGTACTGAGTGATTACCTGATGCATGATGGCGTCCCGGTCAGATAAAGGCCAGGTAAAATCGGAAATCAGGTGGTAATACACATCAAAATCTGATACCTTTTTCAGTACTTTGAGGGATTTGCTGTTTACTACTCTTTCTTTTACGGTATTTACATCCTGATAAGTTTTCATTACAGAAGTGATTGGCGCAGTGGTGCTGCCTGTCAGACGAATCTGTAGTGTGCCATCAGCAGTAGAAGGCTTGGTGTATAATTTAATTCCTTCTTTTTCGGAGTGGAACTTCCAACCGGTGCCCTGAGCCTGACAAGTAAAGGACATCAGTGTAAAAAACAGGGGGATAATCAACTTGAGCGTATTCATGGTGATAAATAATTTACAGTCAATCGGTGATTCCCTTTAACGGCCAGAAACGGAGAAAGGTTTTGGGGAGGACTTCTGAATAGTTCTATTTCCTGTTCTTTTTTTACCCCCTCACACTCTTCTTAATCACCCCCAAACTTGCCGGCCCTTCGTTACAAATCAGGTCAAAGACAGAAAGGTCAGGGACAAAATCGCCGAATACCTGAGTGTAGGGAGACGGGGTAAATTCTTCCGGATATGCATTGCCGGAAGGGTCAAATGCCTGACGGTAGTCTTTATTATAGCAGTCGGCTTCCTGATAGCTTTCTGTGAGTTGAATTCCTTTGGGGGTTTTTAGAAGGTCCAGGCATAAATTCAAAATTTCCAGATTGAAATCGAGGAGAAAAACGGGTTTTTTCTGATAAAGCGGGAGGAATTTATGCTCATAAAATTCAAAATAAGGAGAGCGACGATAGGCTGATTCGAGGGATTTCCAATGAATTTTTTGCCAGTCGGTGTCGTAGGAAATCTTTTTTTCCTGAATCGGTTTTCTTTCTCCGGTTCTGAGAACAGGGATTATCAACGGTAAAACTCCGTTAGCGGTTTGAATTCTCATCCGGTTTGTGAGTTTCTGTTTCGTATAGTGTTCTTTCACTTCAATGAGTAATTTTTCTTCATTTCCGGCGAGTGCAAACCACGAAACCGGAGGAAAGTAACATAAAGGAAATAGATTTAATTTCTCCATTTCTGAATAATATATTTTAAAATTAATGCGATATTCCAGGCGTCATCTGCGCCTCTGTGATGCGTTCCTTCGAGGGGGAGGTTCAATTTTTCGAGTATGCCTTCCATCCCGATTGCGTAATTCAGTCCCAGCATAAGTCCCGCCATTGTTTTCACATTCAGGTGAGTATCTCCGAAAGGATATTTCAACCCGAAACTTCTGCATTGCCTGTCGAATTGCTTGCGGTCGTAATCGCCAAAACTAGCCCATACCTGATTCTTTGAATTGTAATCTGTAGTCAGAATTCGTAATGCTTCCTCAAAAGAAACTCCATCCTGCACGTCTTCCGGTGTAATTGTAGTGAGAGAAGTACAAAATGCGGAAATCTCCGACCGAATCGGTTTTACCATAATCGAACGTTTTGCGGAACGCTCCAAAGTAACCGTATCCAGCAGGCAAACGCCTATTTCGATGATTTCACTCTCCTGACCGGCGGGCGGCTTTCCTTCCCAGCAGGTACACTCCAGATCCACCACCAATATTTTACTCAAAGCAGCACGCATGATTTTTTTTGCACAAAGGTAAATCAACAACTGCGTTTTTGCAAATTATTCCGGCTCCATCCGGATTTTTCAGGCGTCAGAGGGCTTATCTTCCTGTAAGATTGCTCTTACCCACTCTACCGTTTTACGGGAGCCTTCCCTGAAAGAATGCGGAGCATATCCCAGTTCGGTTTTGGCTTTATCGCTCAGTACTTCCCAGTGATAATTGAATTTCCGAATATGTGCAGGGGTAATTTTGGGGGGAATTTTCGTGAGTTTGTTTATCAGCAACATCATATTGGCTGCGCCGAGCATAAAAGCGAGCGGAATCTTATAAAGTCTTTTATTTACCCCGGACACTTCCCTTAGCACTTCAAAGAACTGATTGTAGG
>JAIBAH010000129.1 GCA_019695295.1 Bacteroidia bacterium
TCTGATTTTCCGTTATTCCTATCTCCCACTAAATCAGGGAATAAGTAATCATTGCAAAAATATTTTAAAAAAATATTTGGTGGATTAAGAATATGTTCGTAATTTTGTGCAACGAAATACGGGTTAAAGCATTTCATATTCGGAAGGATGGGTGAGAGGCTGAAACCAACAGTTTGCTAAACTGTCATAGGGGAAACCCTATCGCGGGTTCGAATCCCGCTTCTTCCGCAAGAAAAAAGGACACATGAAAATGAGTCCTTTTTTTATGCTTCAACAGGAAATACAACGGTTTTTATTTATCACGCAAAGAGTTTTTTTTCACGCATTCTACTACACAACCTTAGCGTCTTTTGCGACTCTGCGAGAGATTATTACAAATACCACACATCTACGATACTGGATTATCATTTTTGCCCTTCCACACCATTTTGACATGCGTAATGCCTGCTTCGTCAAATAACTCCCCTTCCGGGACAAATCCAAACCGTTCGTAGAACTTCTGAACCTGAATCTGTGCATGCAGGTAAATTTTATATCCTTCTCTTTTGGGTACATCTGCCAGCAATGCCCTGACAAGCGCCTCCCCTACCCCATGACCTCTGTATTCAGCAAGCACTGCAAACCGCTCCAGCTTAACATCTCCCGTCATCGTAATCCGCCAACGGGCTGTGCCTGCGGCAATTTGATTATACCTTGCAATATAATGTCTGGAAATATGTTCAAATTCGTCCCACTCTTCTTCTTCCGGAACGTTTTGCTCCATTACGAATACAATTTTCCGTATTCTGAATATCTTTTCAAAGTCATCATCATCTTCGACTCTTAATACTTCTGTCATAATTCTTTACTATTATTTTACAATTTCGGCGTCTTCCAGTATATAAATCAGGTGGTTCATGATATCAAAATCATTGAGTTTCAACTTTCCCTTTACATTAACCTGCTGATTGGTAAATCGGAATTCTTTTTTTCCATATACTTCCAGCACGGTTTCAATACCTGCACCTCCGCAAAAATAACAGGTCTGAAAGGGATTCATGGATAATGCAAAATACCCCTTTGATTCATTCATGGGTACAATATATCCCTTTATTGTAACGATTTTTCCATTCAGGGCCTTGATATCCGGCGTAAATACGGGGTACTGAACAGGGTAACCTACTTGTTTGTCAAACTCGGAACGAAAGGTTACGGCGGTGAGTTTTTTCCAGATATCCGCCTGAGCAAAAGCAGGCAAAAAACAAAAAACGTATGCAATGAGCAGGATAAAAACCCGGTAATTGTTCCTGATAATTCTATGATTCAGCGACTTTATTTTCAATTTCACTTACTGTATTTAAAGAGGTAATCCAACAGATTCATTCATACGATAGATTTCATCCAAAGTTTTTCTCCGCAAAAAAAACGGCTCCCAAAAGAAAGCCGTTCATTTATCTGTTCCGGCCGGATTAATCCCAGCCTGATTTTGAGGTTTTAGTTTTAGCAGGTGCCGGAGGTACCGGTTTGGTTTCAGTTTTCGGCTCTTCTTTCACACCGGTAGGTTTTGCAGGCTGACCTGTTGGAGTAGAAATAATCGTTTTATCAAAGTTAGGATCAAAAGACATCGTTTCCGTTTTGACCGGAGCCTGAGTACGCTTTAAAGTACCGGTATAGTGAATACAAACGGTAGCTCTTCTTCTTACCATTGGCGCATCTTTTCCGGAAGTTGCATTACCACTGGTAGTAACGACATTATTTATTCCAAATCCTCCCAGCATTTCCTTCACTACTGCCGAGCGGTCGGATGACAATTTTGGGTTTTTCTTTTCAGAAACGCCATCAGCGTAGCCATGAACTTCCGCAAGGGTAACGCTAACTCCTGATGTTTTTAAATCCCATATCAGATTTTCAAGTGAATTCCATTCACCGGGAGCGATATTTGCCCTTCCCGGCTCAAAGAAGACAAAATGATAAACCTTCTGAGGTGCCTGACTTTTATCCTGAGCAAATACAATTACTGGAAGCACAATGGCAACCAGAAAGCTTAAAAAGTATTTTTTTATCATAAAACAGAAAATTTAGGAATAAATATTAAAGAAATTGAATGCAAAAATATAAGTTTAAAACAGATTCTCAAATTCTGGAGAATAAAAAAAGCATAAGCTACATAAAATATATCTGAAATTAAACTTCTTTTCGTAGTCTTGCCACAGGAATATTCAGTTGCTCTCTGTATTTTGCAACCGTTCTTCTTGCGATATGATACCCTTTTTTGGTCAGCATTTCAGTGATAATATCATCAGAAAGCGGGTCTTGCTTGTCCTCATTTTCAATAATTTCTTCCAGTACAGACTTAATTTCCCGGTTGGAAACAATCCCTTCCGAAGTTTCAATCCCTTCTGTAAAGAAATATTTCAAAGGGTAAATTCCAAATTCTGTCTGTACATGTTTACTATTTGCAACCCGGCTTACCGTAGAGATATCCATATTAATTTCATCGGCAATGTCTTTTAATATCATTGGCTTGAGTTTTCTGTCATCTCCTCCTGATACAAAAAAATCTTTTTGCTTGGAAGCAATGGACTCCATTGTATAAAGCAGGGTAAACTGCCTTTGTTTCAGTGCGTCAATAAACCACTGAGCAGACTCAATTTTGGTTTTAAGAAATTCCAGTGTTTCTTTGATTTTATCATCTTTTGAAGCTTTTTCTACGTCCTTGTATTCCTTATACATGGAGAGGTAGTTTTTGCTTACTCTGAGTTCAGGGGCATTTTTAATATTGAGTTTTATAAAAATCTCTCCCCCTTCCACTGTAAGAATAAAATCCGGAACGATATATTCATGCTTGATAACCGACTGTGACTCACCGGGCTTTGGATTAAGCCGGGTAATGAGTTCATATACCTCTTTCAGAACAGACTCACTGATTCCGAGTTTTGAACGGATTTTTGAGAAATGCTTTTTGCTTAAATCCTCAAAATGTTCATTAAGAATTCTTAAAGCGTACTCAGTCTCCGGCGTTGGATGCTTTCTTTTCAACTGAAGAATCAGGCATTCCTGAAGGGTTTGTGCTCCAATGCCGGGAGGGTCAAGTCCCTGTATTTTTCTCAAAACATTATTGGCGGTTTCCAGGCTTACAGAGATAAACTGCCGGAAAGCCATGTCCGCAACAATTTGCTTGACAGGTCTTCTGAGATAGCCGTCTTCTTCTATATTTCCTATGATTTGCTCGGCGATAATCCTTTCATTTTCATCAAAATTAAGCAGAGATATCTGCTCGGAAAGCATATCATAGAGAGAACTCATCTGAACAATCGGAGCCTCATAGTCATCATCGTCATCCGGTGAGCTTGGAAGGCGGGTCTTGTAGTCGTACTGATCGCTTGCAAGATAATCATCAATATTTACTTCCCGCTCACTGCTTTCTGCATTGTCCAGCTTACGGGTTTCGTTACCGGCTTCGTCTGCTTTCGCATTGGTTTCCTCCTGGGATGCACTGGAAGAACTAAGGTATAAATCTTCCAGATCTTCAAGGGCAGGATTCGCTTCTATTTCTTCCTTGATTCTCTGATCCAGATTTGCTGTAGGGATTTGTAAAAGCTTTATAAATTGTATTTGCTGCGGCGAAATTTTCTGCTGCAGCTTTAACAATTGACTTTGTTTCATATTTGCCATGAATAAAAAACCCCTCTATTATAAATATTTCGAAAATCAGAAAAAATTAAATTTTATGCCAAAAAAACAAAAAAATCGTTATCTTACAAATTTACATACATCTACTACATATTTACTACATAAAATCAATTTATCCTTCCAGATAAACCGTTGCAGAAGAGCTACTGCCTCCACCGGCAAAAAGCTGGTCAATTTCCGGTTCGCGGTCAAATTTTTGTTCCAGAGAGATGAAAGTTTCCGTTCTTCTTACATACGGAATTGTTTGTATTTTTTCCAGCAAAAGGTCTCTGAGATGCTGTGTATCACGGCAATATACTTTCAGAAAAATTGCATAAATCCCCGTTGTATAATGACATTCCACAATTTCCGGAATTCCTTTCATTTGCTGAAAAATCTCTTCAAAATGATTACATTTATCTAAATAGATTCCCAGAAAAGCACATATTCCCAATCCGAGCTGATGATAATTAATCGTTAGCCGGGAGCCACTGATGATTCCCATTCTTTCCAGTTTTTGAATCCGGAGGTGTACTGTAGCTCCGGAGACATTGCAGATACGGGCAATTTCAAGATAAGGGGTTCTTGCATCTTTCATCAGAATATCAAGAATCGTTCTGTCTAAAGCGTCTAAATGGATTTCGTTATGAACTTCTTTGTGCATAGGTTTTTAAATTAATAATGTGGTAACCTGATTTGACTCTAACTAGTAAATTATTAACAAAAGTAGGTAATTTAAGTTAAATTATCAAAAAAACCATGAAAAAACCTTAAAAAAATAACGTTTTGATATAAACTGAGTCTTTTCCTTGATTTAAATCAAGCGGAAAGTTTCAAAAATATATTTTGTTGAGTCTTTTCCGAAAAGGCGAATAAACCAATCAGGATATTTTTTTATAGAATTCAATAGTTGCCTGAATCGCTCTTTCAAGTTCAGGGGTACTCTCCTCAAAAGGATGTTTTGCCCCAAAAGTGTGATCTGCTCCCTTGATTAATTCATAGTGAGTCGTTGAGGGACTACTGTAAAGATTGAGCTGCTCCGCCTCATAAAAGTGAACAGAAGTATCTTTATCCCCATGAATAATCAGAAAAGGGACATTCAGACGTTTTACAGCGTTCAGGATATTCAGTTTCCCTCCTTTGTTGAGCAGAATATCATTGAGCATATCTTTTCCCAGCTTAAAAATCTGACCGGTACGTGTATTTTTGGTTTCGATGAATCCCTGTTGTTTCCATTGCTGTATTTCACTTTTTTCAAAACGCTCAAAAGTATAGACAGATGCCCATGTAACGAGGGCTTTTACTTTTTCGTTCTCAGCTGCTGAAAGGATAGAAATCCCCCCTCCCCTGCTATGTCCGAGCAGAAAAACCGGAAAATGATTTTCATTCCCAAAAAATTTCCCGTCAGCACATAAAGCGATAATCTCGCTGAGTTCGCTTAATTCCAGGGAGTAGGTATTTTTTTCAAATAGTTCAGGCTCGGCAAACTCCATCAGGCTTTCTCCGATTCCGTTATGGGAAAAATTAAAGGTGAGAAAACAAAAACCGTTTTCCTCCATTTTTTTGCCAATATAAGGCACAAAACCCCAGTCCTTAAAGCCTTTAAACCCATGAACATAAATTACACAAGGCTGTTCTCCGAAGTTTTCGGCACCGTAAAGAGACGCCCGGATCAGGTTTCCGTCCTGAGTGTAAATTGTATAAGATTGAAGCATGATACGACTTTAGAAAAAATTACGTTAAGTACGGATATAAATGTATTTTGGAAAAAAAAAGCCTTGCAAGCATATTCCTTGCAAGGCTTTTATTTTTTTCGTTTTGAATTACCAGAATACAGAAACGTTCACTCCACCGGTAGAACGGATTGCACCATTTCCGGAAGAAGAAGTTCCGGTGTAGTTAGTAACGGTGTTAATAGGAACTACGTTACCTGGAGTACCAGTAAAACCATTTACAGAGGTTTCGTACTCACCACCGGTATTTACCATCTGATATCCCAACATATATTCAGCTCCTAAAGCGAAATTGTCAGAGAAGAAGTAATTGAAACCAATGAGAGCATTTCCACCGAAGCCTAAACCACCTGGAGTACGCTCACGAACAGTGATATCAGACTGAGAAGTATATTGACCTGTATTAAAGTCAAACACATCTACTTTATCACGTCTTTGGTACTCAGAAGTTCCTAAATAGGAAACTCCCACTACAACCCCAACATAAGGATCCACTTTTGCTGCAGGAGAAGCAAGGTGAAATTCAAAACCCGGGCTGATACCAAAACCCATGCCGGTCATACTACTATCAGAATCAGTAGTGGTTTTAATCGCTCCGATTTGCTCCTCATCAAAGAAAGTGCCTTTGGTGTTCATGAGGTCTAATCCCAATCCTGTACGAATTGCAAATTTGTCACTTACATAGTAACGATAAAGCAATTGAGGAACATTAAAATGGTTGGCATCCCAGTCGTTAAAGCTAACGTTTGCGATACCGGTAAGTTTAAAACCAATACCCATATCTCCGGCTACAGGTTTTACTCTGTCAACAGGGGCTTGTGCAAAAACACTTGACGCTACACCTGCGATAAAAAGAAAGGAAAATACAAGTTTTCTCATTTTTTGACTTTAATTTAGATTATACTTAATTTGTGCGCAAATTACGAACATTTTTTTCTTGTGCAAAATTATATAAATTTAGAAAACAGAAAGTATTATTTTTATTTTTTTTTTAAAATCTACCCACAAATGTAATAATTTTTCTTAAAACGGGCTTTTTTTTTAAAATTTTATGCAAATTTCTTTGATTTTTTTAATTTACATGGGCTTTCGGATTATTTATTTTGTCCGGAATAATAATAATGGCAAAACTTCTAAATGGATGTATGTCATTTCCTGGATAGAATTCGGGTTAATCGGAACGCTGCTGGCCCGTCGTTTTTTGCTTTTTTTCACTCCGTGGTGGACTGCCTTTATCGTCTCTGCCGTAACGGGAATGATTGGATACTATATCACCACTACCTGGCAGCCGGAGAAGGAAGAATGGGAAGAAGAAATCAATGAAATCGGGAATGACAGGAACGCTTCATAATTCCAGCAGGTACAACCGCGTTTCGCTTCCCTTATCGGTAATGGAATCTTTTATCCGTGTGCTGATTTCCTCCGGAAAAATCACTCCTGAAGGGGCAAGCAAAAACCGAAGATTGTATTTACGCATAAACGCAATCTGTGCTGAGGGATAATCCTGATACTGATTTTTTTTTTTGAGGGAAAGAATACAGGAGTACAAAGGCGTTTGGGTAACCCTGACGGCATAATCACTATCGGGAGAAACGGCTTCAGGCGTATTGACCGCAACGACCCAAAGCGGGGTCCGGATAAATCCCGTAAAATGACAATCGTTACACATATGGCCTTTTTCGGGCTCTCTCTGATTCCAGTAGGCAATCATCCGGGTATCGCCCAGCGTGTTTTTTACTTTTTCTGTAAATTCAGCGGTGGTTCCGGATGAGATGTCTTTTTCCTGCATGGGCTTGGGTAAATATTTGGAATATTGCCCGGGTAAATACTGAAGGAAAAACAGGAAAAGGAAAATTTTAGCAGTCAGGCTCCGCTTTCTCACTCCTTCGGATGGATTTTTATCGGCAATTATCAGAAAAACCGTGAAGTAAATCATCGTATTGCAGGCCCATAAAGTAATATAACTAAGCTGAAATGATTCTTTGTGATGATGAATAACCGCTCCCGAAAGAACCGAAATGACCATCAGCAGCAGGAGAATCCCCAGAAAGGACATTTCCTTTATTTTTTTATAATTATAATATATCAATACAAAGCCGGCGATTACCGGAAAAAAATGGAAGAAATGATCTCCGGCAGTAAACAAAAAATCCCTGAGTATTGCTATTGCATTCTGAACCGTAAGAAAAGCGGAATTACCAGCGCCTTCTTTGACATCCGGGAAGCCTGACATCAGTCCATAAAAGGAAAGTATCCATAGAAATATACCGGCTGACATGAACAGAGCGATTCCTTCCTTTATTTTTTTCTGATAAATCATCCGAAAAGTACCCCAAAGTCCCATCGCGCCCAATACAGAAGGAGCAAATAAAATATTGAGCACCGGAAGCGCAGCCAAAGGGAAAAAGTACCCCTGATTTTTCCGGAATGTCTCAAAAGAGAAGAGCATCAATGAAAATTGAAGCATCAGAATACCCGTTATTCCTTTCCACGCCAGCATTACGGTAAAGCCTGTACCCGGACCTCCGCTGTTTTTCGGGATATAGCCCCACTGCGTCATGAGCAGAAAACTCAGAATCGCAATCATCCACACAGAAAGCTTCGTATCAGCAAAACGGTGGAATAATGCCACAAATCCTACCCAGCCAAGGGTCATCCCCACGGATTGCAGCACAATTCTGAGCGTATAAACCGGACTGCAAAAAGTCGTTTTCAGAGCGATTGCCAGCATCCACAAATCGCCATAGTGATAGGCTTCCGGATTACGGACATAGTCAGGGGTTTCCGAAAACAGACTATACCAGGGAGTGGTATTTTCCAGTGAAAGCAAAGGCATAAATTTTGCGATTGCCAGATAAAAATAGTCATCCTCCAGCATTCTCGGACTTATCTCACCGCTGAAAAAATACTGCGTTTTCACTCCCGTCAAAATCCCGAACAGCAACAGCATAATCAGGGAAAAGCCTAAAGCCTGCCCTTCTTCTTTACAGAAAAATCCCGAAAAAAACTTTTTCCCGGAATATTGTATATACTTTATTATAATGTATAAATAAAAAGGCAAAAAAATACTGTTTACCGTTTTGCCTTGAGTATAAAACACAGCCGTGAAAACAATCAGGGAAAAGAAGCCGGAAGAAAGTTTCAGAAAAAGGGTGGACCACGCATCCGATTCTTCCAGATGAAAGGCTGCTTTCGTAAGCCCCCAAACAAAACTCCCGGCAAGGTACATCAGCAATAAAATCAGGACTGAGTTTATGTACAGCAAAAAAAAGGAATCATTTTCCATCATTCTCTTCGATATTGATAATGGAATCAATGGAATACAAAGGGCGGTTTTTTACCTCCTTATAGATTTTCCCGATATAAATTGCTGCAATTCCGGTAAAAAACAAATTCATCCCCGTTCCAAATATTACCACACTGAAAAGAGAAGGCCATCCGGTCTGAAAATCAATGAAAAAAACCTTGAGGATAACGATTGCAATCAGGGAGAGGATTCCCATTGCAACAAATCCCAGACCCATACGGACAGCCATTTTCAGGGGAATTTCAGAAAAATCCAGAATCGCGTCAAAGGCAAGCTGCATTTTTTTCCTGAACCGGAATTTGGTGGTGCCGGCAAACCGCTCCCGCTGATTGATGAGAATTTGCGTTCTTTTTTTTCCGATATGCATAAAAATCCCTTCTATAAACCGGTTTTGCTCCCGGTATTCCAGAAACTGACGGGCAAAATTCCGGTTAAAAATGCGCATTACGGCAAGTCCTTTGGGGAGCTTCAGTCCGGTAAAACGCTCCAGAACAGACCAGAAAACCCAGGACATCAACCGGTTAATCAGTGAATCCTTCTTTTCTTTTCGGACACCAAAAACCAAATCATATCCTTTATGAATTTCTTCCCAGAAACGGGGAATCTCTTCGGGAGGATCCTGAAGGTCGGGATCCATATACAGCAGATAATCGCCGGAAGCATAGCGAATTCCGGCAGAGACTGCGGCCTGTTTTCCCTGATTATAGGAAAAAACAATGAGTTTTATCTTTTTGTCTTTTGCAGCCTCCTCCATGATGAGCGCAACGGTATTGTCCTTGCTCCCGTCATCCACAAATACATACTCATATTCCAGCGGCAGGGTTTCCAGTACAGCCCTTGTCTCCCGGATGAACTGCAAAATGCATTCTTCTTCAAAAAACACCGGTACCACCAAAGACAATTTAGGAATCATCATACCCGATTTATTTTCCGGAAGGTTTGGATTGCAGTTGCGGATTTGGGGTGAGTTGACCCATCATTTTAGCGTAATAATCCGCTTTTTCGGGATTTCCCGTAGCCCTGTACAGATTGGTAAGGTTCTGAATCAGATTCGGGGTCGGGGCAATTGCCAAAGCCTGCTCGTAGTATTTAATGGCGTCAGGATATTGACCCTGATTATGATACGAAGCCCCCAGATTGGATAGGATATTGGCCTTCTCCGGATTGCTTCCCTGCAAAGCCACTTCAAAATACTTTGCCGCATTTGCATAATCTTTTTTCCAGAAACGAATTACCCCCAGATTATTGGAAGCCATTCCTTTCGGGAAGAGTTCGTAGCTTTTCAGATACGCCGCCTCTGCTTTGACGGTGTCATTCAATGCCGTATAACAGATTCCCAGATTGTACCAGGTAAGGGGCACTTTGTCGTAAATCTTCAGGCTGTTTTCATAATGACCGGCAGATTCCGCAATGATTTTCCGGGCTTGCGCCATTTCATTCTGATCATTTTTTGCCTGCGCTTTTTTGAGGGCTTCATCTCCTTTTACCCTCAGGGTTTCTCCCATATTAAAATGCGTACGAAAACTTTTGGGTGCACTGCCTGTCCCTGACTGAAAAAGGGTGATATTGTTTTCCCAAACCGGATTGCGCTGCACCGTAAGCACCGAATACACTAAGGAAACAGCGGAAAATACTCCGATCATAATATAATTGGCGGGCTTGATGCTGAATTTTTCCAGCAGTAAATACAATCCGGAAACGACAAAGATACAAAACCCGAGAGAAGGCATAAACATAAACCGCTCCGCCATTGTGGAAGCCAGAACGTATTTTGGAATGAGGTTCATGTAAATAAAGAAGGTAACGAGATAAAACAGCAATCCCAATCCGGAAAACTGTTTTTTCCAGGCCAGCCACGCTCCTCCCAAAGCAATAGAGAGATACAATACAAGGCTCACCCACACCCTCGGTTCTCCCCAACCGGCCATCGGCACCTGATTGAAGGAATAATCATAGGACAAAGGCCATGGAATAAACAGCAATCTGAGATACTCCAGCCAAACCGACAGATTTGTTGAGTAAATCTCTGCTCCTTTTGCGCCCCAGACAACATTATTAATCACCATATTTACCCCGCTCGAGTTTACTTTATCCAGCACGCTCGTCCGGATTAATAAATACAAAACGCCCATTCCGATAAACGGTAAGGCAGTGAGGATACTATCTTTGACTGTTTTTTTGGCGAAAATATACAGAAATACCGGTATCAGAAACATCATCATCAGCGGATTTTCTTTGGAGAATAGCCCGAAAAGAAAGCTAACGCAGGCCAGAATCAGCCAAAGGAGGTTTTTTTCCCTGAGGTATGTCCATAATAAGTTCATACCGAGAAGCGGAAGCAGCATCGCAAGGATTTCGTCCCGGCTTTTTACGCTTGCTACTACTTCTGTATGAAGCGGATGTGTAGCATACAATAAGGTAATGAGCAAAGGTACATATACCGGAATGCCGATATTTTTACAGAGTTTCACCAGAAATGCCCCTAACGCCAGAATGGTCAGGGCATACAAAAACACATTAATGCCATGACTGTGTCCGGGATCAAGGTTTCCGAACAGGCTTTTTTCCATGGCAAAAGTGGTAAGGGTAAAGGGACGGTAAATCCCGGAATTATTCGGGTCCACCGTAAATCCTTTGATTGTACCGTATTTCCAGATATCCCCCAGTGCACTCATTCCCTGAAGTGCAAATTTATTTTTTTGGGTATAGATATCATCATCAAAGGTATTCCCAAACTTAAGCGTATTGGCATAAAGGAAAAAGGAAAGCACAGCAATTAAGGCTATCCAAATCCAGTCATTTTTTTGGAGAGTACTTGTAACGGAAGAAAGCACCTTCGGTTTAGCTTCTTTTTTAGGGCTTACATTCTCCTGCTTTTGTGTTTTAATCGGTTTTGCGGGATATTTTTTCGTCATTTTCTTTTTCGGTTTTGTAATTCCGGACAAAATTAGTAATTTTGCACAGAATTTCAAGAAAATTTGCTCGCGTAGCTCAGTGGATAGAGT
Source organism: Bacteroidia bacterium (assembly GCA_019695295.1). Classification (GTDB taxonomy): domain Bacteria; phylum Bacteroidota; class Bacteroidia; order J057; family J057; genus JAAFHL01. The sequence goes on from JAIBAH010000129.1 coordinate 11,697, forward strand.
ATTGGTCTCCGGAACCAAAGGTCGGTGGTTCGAATCCACTCGCGAGTACAGGATAAAGAGGCTGTCCGAAAAGGTTCAGTCTCTTTTTTTATGAATGAATTGTATAATTTTGAGATTGGGGTTGCGTGCTTTTGATAATAACTGAGGGAATATCTTTTTTTGTTTATGGAACCGATAGATGGCTTTTCTGAGGGAGTAATGATCTACAAAAAGAGGGGATTGTTGTTCTTTGATGGCGGATGCTTCCTATTTGGCGAGTTAATGTACCATAGCAAATAACCCAATTTCGACATTGACTTTGGGTTTCGATCTCCGGACGATTCGGCTACCCCCTTTATTATACCTGAGGTTTCCAAAAGCGGGGTCAGGTTCGAAGCATCGTTGCTGATAGATTTGTTTTCCTCACTCAATCAACTCCAAAAACCAAATCCACCCGAAAAAAAGGTAAAGAAATAACCATCCGGCGGCTTTTCCCCGAAGCCCCCTCTTTCCATCCTTGTATAAAAAAAATAGTTCTTTCCTTGTTTAGTTTTCAATTTTCCCTGTCCAGATAATGGGAGACACCTCACACCTCTGAGGTTTATACAAGCTACCTCACCAATGTGGGAATTCAGATTTCTATGGACGGAAAAGGACGTGCTTTGGACAATATTTTTATCGAAAGGCTATGGCGAACGGTCAAATATGAGCATGTA
>JAIBAH010000130.1 GCA_019695295.1 Bacteroidia bacterium
TGCCCGGTTGCTCAAAGTCCGGTTTATGCCCGGAAAAAGAGCTCTACCTTTGTATCAGAATTAGGGAAATAAAGGTTCTTGACTTATCATATTTAGGGAAAGAAGGGTATATTAGTTTAAGTGAAAAGGTTCTTGACTTATCATCTTTAGGGGTAAAAGGGATATATTAGTTTAAGTAAAAAGGTAAAAGGTTAAAAAAAGGAAAAACCACCACAAACAGGGTGGTTTTCTTTTTTATAATAATAGTCAACGTCGGAATCAGTCCGACTGCAAAAACGAAACTTTACAGACTTTAAAAACAGATTCCGGAAATTGTAATTAAAAAACAGGAGTTTTTAACGTTTCCTCGGTAAATACATGCGTTTGCTCACTAAGGTTGCCCGGTTACTCAAAGCCCGGTTTGACTCCGGAAAAAGTGCCCTACCTTTGTATCAGAAATAAGGTAAAAAGGTTCTTGACTTTTCATAATTAGGGGTAATAGGGATATATTAGTTTAAGTAAAAAGGTAAAAGGTTAAAAAAAAGGAAAAACCACCACAAGCAGGGTGGTTTTCTTTTTTATAATAATAGTCAACGTCGGAATCAGTCCGATTGCAAAAACGGAGCTTTACGGATTTTTAAAACAGATTCCGGATGTTTTAATTAAAAAACAGGATATTTAGCGTTTTCTCGGAGGGTTTCCGCGTTTGCTCGCTAAAATTGTCCGGTTGCTCAAAGACGGATTTGTGTCCGGAAGAGACGCCCTATCTTTGTATCAGAAATAAGGTAAAAAGGTTCTTGACTTTTCATAATTAGGGGTAATAGGGGATATTAGTTTAGTTAAAAAGGTAAAAATAAGAAAGACCACCACAAAAGGGGTGGTTTTCTTTTTTTTAGAATATTACTTTTTTCTCAGAAAACCAAATAAATAACAAACGAATATCCGGCTGAATAAGGGAATGCTTTATGAATACATCGCCGGGGAACAAAAAAGAAAAACTACTCCCAGGTTATTTTTTTGATGTCGGGAACATGCTCTTGCATGAGGGGTACAATTCCTTTGCCAACGGTCTCATGGATATAAGGGCAACCTTTGCAAGCTCCTTTCAGGGTGAGTTTCAGCTCCCCGTTTTCCAGGGATTTTACAAGGATATCTCCTCCATCTTCCTGTGTGGCCGGCCTTACATAAACATCCATTATCTGCTGTGCAAGCGTTGCCATTACATCTTCTGTTTTCGCATGGGCAACCGGTTTCATTCCCAGATAAAGAATGGGTTCGTTGGCACTGAGGTGAGAAATAACAGCCTGCCGCAATTCAGGGAGGACTTCTTCCCATTCAGGAGATGCCGGAGCCGATGATTTTATCAGCGTAATATAGTTTTTGTGGATGAGCACCCCTTCGATATACCGGAACATCATGAGTCTTCGGGCAAGGGGGGAATATCCCGTTTCGGCATAGGACACAAACTCAAACTCCTCCTGGGTAAGTACCCCGTTTTCAAGTACAAACTTAATCGCACTGGGATTGGGGACTCCCTCAATATGTAAATTTACCTGGCGCATAATTTTTTGAATTTCGCCCGCAAAGGTAGTGTGTTTTTTTTCTTCCAGCAAATTAATATACAAGCTCATGGAGAAGATGCATGATTTCTCCTCCTTTTCCCTGATAAGCCCACTCCCCGTTTTTCACCCCCCATACATTTACGCTGCTTTCCCGGAAAAAGGTTTCATCATGGGAAACACAGAGAATCAACTTCCCTTTTTCACTCAGGGATTGCAGGGTTAAATACAGGTTTTCTTTTTGTTTTGGGTCCAGTGCAGCGGAAGGCTCATCGAGTAAAAGAATTTCGGCCTGCTGAGTGAGTGCCCTTGCAAGACATGCCCGCTGAAACTCTCCGCCGGAAAGCGTATGGATTTTTCTGCTTTTAAAATTCCCAAGATTCATTTCCTCAAGGGAATGCCCGACGATTTCCATATCCTGAGCGGAGTAATTGCCCCAAAAATCCAGATAAGGGAATCTGCCAAAGCGCACAAATTCTTCTACTGTAACTTCAAAAGCAATGCCGGGATTCTGAGCAAGGTAGGCGATGTGTCTTGCCCGTTTTTGGGGAGTAAGGCTAAGGATGGATTGATGGGTGTATCCGGGTGACTCCAGGGTAATCCGGCCTTCAAACTCCATGAGGCACATGATTGCCTTTAGCAGGGTCGTTTTTCCGCTTCCGTTTTGCCCGATAATACAATGCAGGGAATCAGTACGAAAAAAGGCAGAAACATTTTTTAAAATACTTCTGCCGTTTACAGTTACGGATACATTTTCAAGACTAAGATTCATCAGAACTCATCCTCGTTCCAGAGAAAATCATCCTTAGAAGGATAGTCGGGCCATATATCTTCAATACTTTCCCAATTCGTTTCTTCGTCTTCGATTTCCTGAAGATTTTCAATTACTTCCATGGGTGCACCGGAACGATTCGCATAATCCAACAGCTCGCTCGTTGTACATGGCCAGGGTGCATCCTCTAAATAAGTGGCTAATTCAAGTGTCCAATACATATTTCTAAAAATTCGTTAATGGTTATTTTTTGGGTTGGCAAAGATATCATTATTTTTAAGATAAGTTGCCTTTTTGAAAAAAAACATTTTACGGGTGTAACGAATTTCACTCAAAAAAGTTATAGAAAAAAACAAAAAAAATAAAATCAGCCCAATCGTACAGAACCCCTTCGTTTTAAAGAGTAAGGGAGAGCCTTCTGATAATCTTATCCCATTTTTGCTGATATATTTTTTCATCCCCGGATTCACAAATGTCCTCTATAATCAGTTCGGTGTGTTCTTCATTCTCTGCAAGCGCAACCTGAAAGCGGATTTGCTCTCCTTTATTGTGTTCTCCCAGCCATTCCCAGGCGAGTACATGATACTTTTCATCTACTTCAGTTACGTGGGCCTGTTCCTGTGTATTATTCCAGCTAAAAGTAAATATTTTCGTTTTGGAGTCAAAATATACTTTATCTGCAAGCCAGTTTTGAAGCGCTTCCGGCTTATGAAGCATAAAGAATAAATCTTCCGGTTTGCAGCGAAAATAGTAAGACAAAAATATTACTTTTTTATTGTACATGATATTGACTCCCATTGGATTCGTTAATTAAAAAAGTTATTGTAGCAGTACATTTTATACAGCGAAGTGAAATATTCTGTATTGGTACATAATAACTTTCAGCAAATAACTTGCCAAACTGTTTATTTTGGTGAAATATCTTTTACATTAAAAAGGCCTCTTTCTGTTAAAAAGCTGATTTTGAAATCTTTTTGTAGTGGAAATGTTTTGGATTGCCATTCTGTTTCGGGGAAAATTACTTCCCCTCCTTTGGGGGTTTTTATATCAACCGGCAATGAAAATCCTTCCGTTTTTGCATTCCATCGGTACTCCAGTACAATATTCTTTTTGTTTTTGATTATTTTATACTGGATTTCAGGGAGTTCGGTATTCCGGAGATACTCATCAAAGAGCCAGGAATAATCATTTTTTAGTTCGGTATTAAAGAAGCGGATTACCTCCTTTGTGTTCACTACTTTCAGGCGGTAGGTTTCACAGAATTTTTTCAGGGTTGCAAACCATAATTTATCGTCACTCACCATAATTCTCAGCGTATGAAGCATCCATGCTCCCTTGAAATACATATCTGCGTCCTGCCACTGATCGTAATATACCCCTTTGGGAGCGAGGATTACGGATTTGTTCTCGATTTTTGATTTTTGCCCTTTCAGGTAAGCGAGTGCCTTTTCTTTCCCCTGAGTTTCTTCCAGATAGATGGATTCGGCATAGGTTGCAAAGGCTTCATGTATCCACATATCGGACTTATCTTCCATACTGATGCTGTTTCCAAACCATTCATGCGCAGATTCGTGAATAATGATAAAATCAAACCCGTATTCATTATTCTGAAAATGATTTCCGTAGGCAATAGCGCCCTGATGTTCCATTCCCCAGTAAGGCGTTTCGACCAGTGCATATCCATCTTTCCAGAAAGGATACTCCCCGAAATATTTTTCAAAACAGGCGAGCATCGGTTTTACCTGCGCAAAATGGGAGGAAGCAACTTCCTTGTTTTTGGGGAGTACATAGTAATCCAGCCTGTGGGTTCCGGAAGTATTCTGATATACATCCGCAATATGTTCATAGTCACCGATATTTAAGGTTACATTATAAAGATTAATCGGATAGCTTACTTTCCATATATATTTTTTTAAATTCCCGGTCAGATAGGTTGTTTTTTTTAGTTCTCCGTTACTGACAGCCATCAGGTTATCCGGTACAATTACAGCAATCGTCATACTGTCGGGCTCGTCACTGTGATGATCCTTACAGGGCCACCATAAACTTGCGCCTTCTCCTTCACAGGCTACGGTTACCCAGGGGCTTCCGTTTGCCTGTGCCCATACAAATCCTCCGTCCCAGGGGGCATTGCTTGCGGTTTGCGGTGAGCCAAAAAACACCACTTTGACAGAATCCGTACGGCCTTCCTGAATCGTTTGGGGAAATGCCACAAATACCGCCCCTGCCTCACGGGTGTAGGAAAGTTTTTGACCATGCCAAACGATTTCATGAATCTGCATGGAGGGATGTAAATCCAGCTGAAAAGAACCAAAGTCCATTTTGGCTTCAAACAGTATCGTACTGGAACCCGCAATTCGTTTCAGGTCGGGTTCGGCTCGTACTTCAAGCGAATAATATTTTACATCAAAACAGGTTCTGAATGTGGTGAGGGTACCGTGAAGGGAATCTGCTCTTGTGAAAGGCTGAGTAAATGCTATCGAGAAAAATAATAAACCCAAAAGAAAAATAATAGCGCGTTTCATGAATAAATTTTTCACAAAAATAAGAAAAAGACGGGAACTTTCTTAGGAATAAGGGAGAAAATTTATTTTATTCCATCCCTCGCTTTGGCGGGATGTAACCTAAAGAAAACCCATTGAATCCGTATTGAGGATTCATAAAAACAAAGAAATATTGTCCCGGCAATCAATCCCATCGTATTGGTCAACTCATAGGAAGCTTTTATATGGGTATTCAAAGGCACTCAATGCGTTAATGCTAAATTGCAAAATCCCACTTTTATAAGTTTATGTTAGTTTTTAGTGATTATAGAATTAAACTTCCGGTACACTTTGAATAAAAATGTTTAACTTTGTAATTGAATGGATGAATTAGTGCGGAATCAATGAGAATGAAAAGAATGTTCTTCCATCCATAATTACAATGTAACTGAGACAGAGATAATTGTGGAAAATCCACATAATTTACTGACAATAAACTTCAATCGAATGAATGCTTTTACTGATTTACTCTTAAATAATATTGAGGAAGCGATTTGGGCCGTAGATAAAGACCTGAACTTGATTGCTTTTAATGCAGCCTTCAAATCCCGTTTTTCGGCTTTATTCGGAAAAGAGATATATGAAGGGATGCCACTTTCCGAAATGGCTTACCCGGAACTTTATGTTTATTGGGAAAAACAATATCAAAGAGGACTGAAAGGGGAACGGTTTACGGTGGATTATGAGACTACTTTGAATAATATTCATTATGTTTTTATGATTTCCATTTCACCTGTTGTGAATGAAAAAGGTGAAATATACGCTATTGCCTTTTCAAGCCGGGATGTAACCAATCGGCTGGTGAGCGAAAAAACGCTGGAAAGAACCCGTAATGAGTTGTCCCGTGCACAGATCTTTGCTAAAATAGGGTGGTGGAAACTGAATCTTAAAACCATGGAGTTAATCCTGAGTAAAGAAAAGCAAATGTTAATCGGGATGCCGGCTCCGGGAGAAGAACTCTTGCAGATGTCACTGGAGGCCTATGGGAGTCAGTATGTCTTGCCGGAGGATTTACCCATTATTCAGTATGCGGTGGGGCAACTCATTCAGAATAGTCACACACCCGGCTATCAATATACGCTGGACTATCGGGCAATTGATACTAGTCAGCAAATAAAGTATTTTCATCTGCACTGTGAAATTACTCCGGAAGGATATGTGTCCGGATTTACTCAGGATGTCTCTCTCCGAAAACAGGCAGAAAATGAGCTCAGGGCGCAAAAACAATTTATGGAGCAGGTACTGAATACAATTCCCAATATGGTTTTTGTGAAAGACATTGAGGGGAAATTTGTGCTTGTAAATCATGCCGTAGCAAAAATGTATGGTACAAGTGCGGAGTTCCTTGTAGGGAAAGGAGATAAAGATTTTAACCCGAACACAGAAGAAGTGGAGCACTACGCCAAATATGATCAGATGGTAATCCTGACGGGTAAACCACATATCATTCCTGAAGAGTCAGTTACCAATCCCACCAACGGGGAAGTCCGGTTTTTTCAAACGGTAAAGGTTCCTTTGCTGACAGAGGGTGAATCCGTTCAGATGCTGGGAGTATCCACTGATATTACAGAACGGAAAAAGGCAGAAGAAGAAAGGGTTCAGCTAATGGAAGATCTGGTGAGAAATGTGCAGGACCTGGAACAGTTTGCTTATATTGTATCCCACAATCTGCGCTCTCCGGTAGCGAGAATCCTGGGTCTGACCAAGCTCATAGAAGGGGTAGAGAATCAGTCGGATTTGAATAAAGTGATTTTCAGGGGACTGATCGATGAAGCTAAGCAACTCGATAATGTCATATTTGATTTAAATACAATCGTTGGAATCAGAAACAGTCAGGATGAAAAAAGGTCGGTCATTGTAATCAAAGAAATACTGGATATTGTCGTCAATTCCCTCAGGTCAGAAGTCGAAAAATATGGAGTAGAAATACAGATTGATACATCCGAAGTCAATGCGCTGTATGCTATCAGAACCTATGTTCATAGTATTTTCCAGAACCTGATATCCAATTCCATTAAATACCATCATCCGGAACGAAAGCCCGAAATTACGATAAAGACTTACTTTTCCCCTAAAAAAGAATTTATCTGTATAGAAATTACTGATAATGGACTGGGAATTGACCTGAATAAAAATAAAAACAAAATTTTCGGATTATATAACCGCTTTCACAATCATGTGGAGGGAAAAGGGCTGGGGCTGCATATTACCAAAACCCAGATAGAACGAATGGGAGGAAAAATAGAGGTAGAAAGTGCCCCTGATAAAGGTTCAAGCTTCAAACTTTCCTTTGTGAATACAATTATCAACGATTTATATTAAACAATGGATTATCTGTCACGGATAGAATTGCTGCTTTCTCAGAATGAGAACCCCCAAAAGGCAACCGGAATGGCTCAATACATGAAAAACCATTTCCCGTTTCTGGGTGTACAAAAGCCGCAAAGGGAGAACGCACTCAAATCTGTCATTAAGCAAATTGCAAAAGAACCTTATGAGGAAATAATAGAGTGCGTAAAATTGCTTTGGGATAAACCGGAAAGGGAATATCAGTATGTGGCAATGGATATTCTGATTGCGTGCAAATCCCGGTGGAAAGCATCGCTGATTACAGACCTCGAAACCCTCATTCGTACCAAATCGTGGTGGGATTCGGTGGATTTACTGGCGGCTCAGGTTGCCGGTACTTATTTCAGGAAATTCCCTGAAGAGAAATACTTCATTATCAGAAACTGGATTCAGGACGAAAATAAATGGATTAACCGTTCGGCCATTCTTTTTCAGTTAAAATACAAACACACTACCGATACCGGATTACTTACCGAAGCCATTTTGCCACACAGTGCATCCTCTGATTTTTTTCTTCAAAAAGCCATTGGCTGGGTACTCAGGGAATACAGCGCAACCAATCCGGAATGGGTACAGCAATTTCTGGAAACACATCCCCTGAAACCGCTTAGCATCCGGGAAGCCCGAAGGGGAGTGGAAAGAAGCCTCAACAAAAGGGAACTCCGGGGAGATGCTCCGGTAAAATAAAAAATCAGGAAAAATAACGGGTATTTTTCCTGATTGCATAAAATCCCTTGGGGGGGAAATCATTTTATTTATATAGCAAAGCCATCACTTTCTGGTTCACCTTTACCGGATACTTTTTGGCGAGTTCATTCAGCCATTCTTTTTCCAGGTATTCCTGATATTTGGTAATACACTCTGATTTTGCTTTTTCAAAAGGCTTGATACCCGCAGGATATTTCTTTTCGATTACATAAATTTTAAAGAAGTCCCCTTCTTTTACGACTTTGGAGCGGAAGCCCTGCTGTTCTTTAAAAAGGAAAGCCACATTTTCATTTTTCCCTTTTTCATACACAGGAACAGTTACCCGGATTTTCAGGGGCGAGTTGGCATTAATCGTAGAATCAATATAACGGGGGCTTTTCCCTTCGTCGAGGAGTTTTACCACTTCATTGATTACTTCTTCGTCATTGGTTCTGTACTCTCTTACATCCAGCATTTCATCCGCCTTAAAGTTGCTTTTGTTGGCGTCATAATATTTTTTCAGTCCGGTGCTGTCTTCTACGGCTTTTTTCCATACTTTTTTATCCATCAGGGTGAAAAGCAGGATTCCATCATGATACTCTCTCAAAAGCGCTTTGTAATCCGGATTTTTCTGAGGCAGGCGGTCTTCTTCAAAAGAAAGAAGGCTTTCATTGATGAAATTATTCAGGGCAGCATCAGAAGCCTGAGCCACGGCAAGTTTAGGGAAACGGGGCTTCGCACGGTTGTAATAATCCACAAAATCCTTGAGTGTTTTTTTGTATACGGATTTGGACTGAGGGTCAGAAAGCGTAAATAAATCCAGTTTGAAGTCCAGAGAATCTTTGTATTCAGCGGGAGTCCATGAACCCTTTGAAAAAGACTCAGTCAGATTCTTTTTGAATTTATTCCAGTTGGCAGCATTGAGCGTATATTTATTTTCCTTTTTGATTTTCTCAATCAGGGCCTGTCTTCCAAGCTGAGAACGGGAATCTCTTTCGATTTTTCTTTTCAGTTCAGCCTGAGACGCTTCAAAAGCTGCCGGAGGGGTAACCTCCGTAATCTTCATGATATGCCATCCGAATTCGGTTTTGAAAGGTTCAGTATATTCTCCCTGTTTCAGTTTCAGTTTTTTGTCTTCCATTTCAGGACGAAGGCGGGTGGTTCCGAGGTCTCCCCCTTTGGCAGCGGAGCCGGGGTCGTCAGAATGTTGTTTGGCAAGTTCTGCAAAATCCCCTCCATTTTTTAATTGCTGATAGATTTCGTTGATTTTGGCGACAGCCTGTGTTTCATCTTTTGCGCTGTACCGGTCTCCTGTGCGTACAATGATGTGGGAGCAGCGTTTGGTTCCAAGATTGGCGATTTTATCCTTTACAATTATAATATGATATCCGAAACGCGTTCTGATGGGTTTGGATACCTGATTTACCGGGGTATTAAATGCAGCACTCTCAAAGGGATAAACCATCTCAAATACTGAAAAATACCCTAAATCACCATTGTTGTCTTTTGCCGAAGGGTCCTGAGAATAGGTTTTTGCCATATAATCGAAGGACTTTCCAAAGTTGATGATAGAATCTCTGTAGCTCTGGATTTTGTTAAAAACGGAAAGTGTGTCTTCCGGAGCAGCATTTTCATCCAGTAAAAGCAACAAATGAGCAGCATTTACCAGTAATTTTGAACGGTCATAGGCTTCTTTAATGAGATTGTCCTCTACGTCCTTGGCGGCAAGATAAGGCTGAGCCAGTTGTTTTTTGTAAGTATTATATTCCGACTGAAATTCAGGGGTTTTGTCCAGACCAATCGCTTCGGCTTCAAATACCTTACGTTTAAAGTTAATGTATAAGTCCAGATATTCCTGATACTGTTTGAGTGTATGTTTGGCAGCAGCTTCGTACCCCCCATTATTTTTCTGATACACCCTTTCAAATTCTGCTTTGGTTACATTTTCTTTTTTGAACTTAAGCAGAACAGGACTTGAACCCTGATTTTTTTGAGCAAAAACCGCGGTTGACAAAGCAACAAGGCTTAGCAGTAAACAATATTTTCTGATTCGTTTCATATAAGTACTGTCAATATTTATTTTTTGGTTATATTTTTGTTTTTTCGGGTGCAAAGATATAAAATCTATACGGGTTTTCAACACCCATTCCGAAAAAAAGTGTGATTTGCGCTGAGTAGTTTATTCTTTTGTACTAAAAAACAGGCTTAATCCCTTCTGCAGGGCTTATTCCAAAGCGTATAGAAAACACTCAGGTCCGTCAGGAACGGAAGGAAAACAAAACATCATAAAGCACCGGAAAGAAAACAGGAGTTATGAATCCGCTGAGTGGATATTAAATACCATAAACTACTGAAATATGGATAATTAAAAAAATCCAATAATTTTAATTTGATTATTTTAAAAAAATGAATGTATTTTCTCCTTACAAATCATTCAATTCAGGACTTTTTACCTAAAATTGCTGTACCGGGATAAAAAAAAATATTACAAAGTTATAAAAAAAAGATGCTGTTTATAAAAGAATTACTACTTTTACAATTCCATTATTCGGATTACCGTAATTATGCGTAAAATTAAACCTGCATATACTTTTAAGGCTAACGCAGCAATCCTGTTTTTGCTGATTTTTATGTCTTTGAGTGTTTCCCTCAAAGGGCAAGAGGATTTTATTATTCAGAATCTGAAACTGGAAAAAGGACTTTCTCAAAGTTCTGTGTGGGCATTTACTCAGGATAAAAAAGGATTTATCTGGGTAGGGACTCAGGATGGACTCAATCGTTATGATGGTTACAAATACAAAGTTTATAAACACATTCCTTTCGATTCTTCTTCTCTTAGTTCCAACTTTATCAGTGCATTAACTACAGATAAGAGCGAAAAAATATGGGTTGGGACTTCTCTGGAGGGGCTTGACCTCTTTGACCCCCGGACGCAGAAATGTATTCACTTCGGAGCAAACACCCCCGGAAGGAGAATTAACAGCAATGATATCCGGTCTCTGCTTACTGACCGCTATGGATATACGTGGGTTGGTACTACCAATGGAATCAACCGGATTGTACAGCAAACGGGTGCACAGAATCGCTTTGATATACAATCATGGCAATTGCTCAATGCGGCGATTCCCCGTCAGTCCTATATAAATACTATGATGGAAGACAATACCGGGAAAATATGGCTGGGTACCCGTGCAGGACTTTTTTTCGTCACTAATAATTCCGTGAATAAAACCCTCTCCAATGTGAATATTATAAGAGCTGATACCCATCAGTTTGCGGTAACCAGTCTGGTGCAGGATAATACAGGCCGAGTATGGGTAGGAAGTAATAAAGGGTTATTCTGGTATGATGCATCCAGTAAAAAACTAATCCCTTTCGGTGAGGATATTTTAGGGCAGGCTACGCTGATTGAATCCATCTGTGTGGATAGCTATAATATGTTATGGGTGGCTTCTGCCGGTACGGAAAATCATCTGATTGGCCTCAAACTTGCCAACCTGCCCTATTCAAGGGAATGGATTATTCCCAGGGGATACAGCCTGAATAATGCAAACCGGATTCAGATTCTTCAGGAAAGCAAAACGCAGAAAGGGATAATGTGGATTGGAACCTATTCTGATGGTCTGCTGAAAATGACCCCGGCTGATTATCGTTTTTTCTCTGAAGATTTACAGAATGTTCCCGGATTGGGCTCAAGGCAGGTCAATGCAATCTATAAAGACGGAGATAAATTATGGATAGGGACAGGGAAAGGATTGGTATTGAAGCGGGAAAGCAAAGGTACCGTTCAGCTCTTTAACCAAAAATCCGGACTGCCCCAGAAAAATACCCAGGATATACGGTCAATTCACAAGGATGGAAACGGCAATCTTTGGCTGCTTACGCTGGGAGGGGTTTTCAAAATAGCCGAAAAAGGGGAAAACGTCTCTTTTGAGCCGGTTAAGGTGTCGGAGTGCACCGAAGGGCCGGTAATTTATTGCTATGAAGACTCTGAGCACAATGTCTATTTTTCCAATGGAAAAGGGATAAATATTTATAATCCCCTTACTAAAAAAACAATGCCGTGCAGTATTATCCCGGACAGTGTACTCAATAAAAGTAACCGTGTAAGGATTTATGCTTTGCTCAGGGATGCTAAAGACCGTTTCTGGATTGGAACTTCTACGGGAGTGCTCTTAATCCGGGATTTCAGAAATCCGGAAGCCGACCTTGCCGCCGGCCGGTGTATCCACCTGAAACATGAAGTCAATAACCCGGCAAGCCTGAGGAGTAATATTGTCCTTACGATTCATGAGGATATGAAGGGGAATATATGGCTGGGTACAACCGACGGGCTTGTAATGGTCAAAGATAATGGAAAAACCATTACTTTCGATAATTATTCTGAATCTGAGGGGCTACTAAGCAGCACAATATACGGTATTCA
>JAIBAH010000131.1 GCA_019695295.1 Bacteroidia bacterium
GGCGGTTCCGAATCCATGCGTCTAATGCCTTGTATTTTTCGTACCCTGTTGCCTTTCGGTAGTAGTTTACAAATCCCCGCATGAGCGGAAGGATTTTGTCAATCCGTTCCTGAATGCTCATTCCTGCTGTTTTTCGGGTGATTTCTTTGAGTTTGTACTTGAGTTCTTCCCAGTTTTCAGGGTCAATCTTTAGCATAAAACCCTTTGCCCCTCCGTACTTTTCAGGTACTATCTTCACATCCAAATATAAAAAAAAGAGAACTGATTTATTTCTTTTCCTGGGTAAAGATATGAGTCTGCGACTGAAAAGGATAAGTGGAAAAAAGTTTGCCCCATTTTCCCATCCGGAAGTTAGAAACAGCGGCTTCATTTTTCCCTTTAATTTACCCTTCGATTAAAGAAAAGAGCGGGTTTATCCCCCAATAGAAAAAATTAAATTACCCAACCCAAAAAAAGTTTATTACGTTATTTATTTATTTACGATTTATTAATGATTTATTAATACCTTTGCTTTTTATCTTAATCTGAAAAATATGAGACTAAAATGTGTACAAATCCTGCTGATTTTAATGTTGTTGTTTAGTAGTTCAGTTTTTTCTCAGAGTTGGAATTCGGTTTATAAAATCGGGAGTACTCCTTCTGACAAAGCAATCTCTGTTAGGTCAGATACCGCCGGGAATATTCTGGTATCGGGGTATTTTTCTGATTCCATTGCTTTGGGAAACGGGGTATCACTTACCCGGAAAGGAAGCGGGAAAGAAGCTTTCGTGGCTAAATACAACAGTCAGGGTACGGCGCAATGGGGAATAAGTGGTGGACATTACTTTGATGACCGGGTTTTGGGAATGGATCTGGACAGAGCTGGAAACACCTTTTTTACGGGTACCTGCTGGGGTGATATTACCCTCAACGGGTTAACCCTTAGCAACCCTCCGAACACCTGCTGTGACCAGTGTTTTGTTTATAAAGCGGATGTTAATGGCAATATCGTATGGGGAAATATGGCTGGAGGAAACGGGGATGATCAGGGACTGGACATCGCCACTGATTATAATGGCAACTCTTATGTAGCGGGCTTTATGAACGCCGGAGGGGCTATGATTTTTGGAGATACCATGAATGTAACCGGAGTGAATACCGGAACGCATGTTTACAATTACTGGGTTGGAAAAATAGACAGTGCCGGAAACTGGAAATGGGCTACCACTTTCGGTAATCTCCCCTGGGACCCCGCCGCTAATAAATATGTGGAAAGAGACATTGCAATCCGGCTTGGAGAAGATGGAGATATGTATGTCACAGGAGGATTCGACGGAACCCGGACTTTTGGAAATACTACCCTTACTTCTGTAGGAGGAACCGATGTTTTCCTCTTAAAAATGACCACTGACGGGGTGATTCAATGGGCAATTTCTGGTGGAAGTGATGAAGATGACTGGGCAAACGGAGTCGGAACCGATAGCCTTGGACATGTATATATTACCGGAGAACACAGGGATTCCCTGTACTTTGGTACGGTACTCATAAAAAATTTTAAAAGAAGAGATGTATTTGTTGCGAAATTCGACGCCAATGACGGCACCTGTATCTGGGGAAAAAGAGCGGGTAGCGACGAAGGAGGAGAGAGGGGTAATGATATATATGCAGATAAAAACTGTAATATTTTCCTGACAGGGGAAGTCGGGGCAAAGGCAAAGTTCGGGGCAGATATCGTCACGGACAGTGTCGGTTCTCCTCATATGTTCGTAGCAAGAATATCCCCCGACGGAGAATGGATATGGGCAACTACGGGCGGTACGATTGACTCTATGGATATCCGGAGTAATAGTATTTTTGCAGGCAGAAATAAAGAATTGTTCATCTCTGGCAACTTCAGGGGATATAGTGTTTTTGGGGATAGTTCTCTCACTTCGGCCGGAAAAACGGACGGTTTCTGGGCTTCAATTACCGATTTGTCTCCTTATAATAACTGTATTGATTTTGTTCCGGTTCCGTATGTAAACGCTCAGGTTTTGTCTATTCAGTCTCCCGTTGACAGTATTTGCGGAAGCAAGGTATATCCTGAATTTACCCTTACCAATATCGGAAACCTTACAATGACTTCGGCTATCATTGAATATACTTTGGATGGAGGTATTCCGGTTGTTTATACCTGGTATGGCTCTCTGGATTCACTGGAAACCGCTTTGGTAAATCTCCCCTCCTCCCCTGTTACACCGGGGAATCATACGATTCAGATAAAAGTTACCCTGACCAACGGCGGATCAGATACAGACACTACCAACAATATTATGTCCGGCGGCTTTTACATTATTAATATCCCTACTATTCCTCTCCCCTATCTTGAAGGATTCGAATCGGGAGTATTCCCTCCAAACGGGATGATTCTTTTCAATCCGGATAATGGGATTACCTGGGAAGAAACCGCGCTTGCCGCAGCACTTGGCAGCAAATCCTGCCGTATCCGGAACCTATCCAATAATA
Organism: Bacteroidia bacterium; assembly: GCA_019695295.1. Taxonomy (GTDB): domain Bacteria; phylum Bacteroidota; class Bacteroidia; order J057; family J057; genus JAAFHL01. The sequence continues at coordinate 2,485 of JAIBAH010000131.1, forward strand.
CTATCGGAGCTGTCGATGAAATCCGTTTACCTGCTCTGGATTTCAGTATTTTCGGAAATCCACAGCTGAATTTTGATGTTGCGTATGCAAGTTATACTCAGGGGGCTTCAGACACACTGGAAGTGCTTATCTCTGTAGATTGCGGGGAAACCTATCAGGTGATTGACCGGTTGTCAGGGGCCGGCTTAGCTACTGCTCCCCCTACTACCTCTCCTTTTGTTCCGAATACGGATCAATGGAATCACAGAGTATATTCTCTGAGTGCTTATGGTAATAATCCTTCCGCTAAAATCATTTTCCGGAATATTTCAGGGTATGAAAACCATTTATATCTCGATAATATCAATATTTATGGCTTCCCTACCGCAATAGAGAACACCGGAGAATATCAGCCTCAGATTGTATTGTATCCGAATCCGGCAACCAATTTCATAAACGTGAATTATTCCACAATCCGTTCCGGGGAAGAGGTCTCCGTTGAGTTGATGGATATAACCGGAAGAGTCCTTTCCTCCTGGTCAAAGATACCGGTTACAGGTAAAAATGAATGGGAATTAGGATTGGGTAATCTGGCAAAAGGGATGTATTTCCTGAAGTTCAGAGAAGGGAATTTTGCTACGCAAAGGCTCTTTTCGGTAAAATAGAATTTGGGCACTAACGATTAAAAAACGCCATCAACCGAAATTGATGGCGTTTTTTTAATAGGAATTATCAGGAAAGGGATGACAGATTTTGTCTGAGCGAGGTCAGTTTTTGTTCTGTATCTGCTTTCTTTTTATTTTCTGCTTCTACTACTTCCGGTTTAGCATTGGCCACAAATCTCTCGTTTCCGAGTTTTTTCATGATACTTTCCAGAAATCCTTCGAGATAAACGATTTCCTTTTCGATTTTATCTTTCTCGGCTTCTACGTCAATATTGGTCAGCGGGATAAAAAACTCATGCGTTCCAACCAGAAAACTGCTTGTACCCGCAACTTTATCCGCTACAAATTGAATTTCTGAGGTATTCAGGAATTTATTCAGCAGGTTCTGATGTGCGGAATACAAGGCTTTATCGTCTGTTTTGATATAAAGAACGATGGATTCTTTGGGGGAAATCTGCTTTGCAGCACGGAAAGCCCTTACAGCAGCGATGGTTTGCTGAATCCAGTTCATCTCAGTAAGCAGGGATTGACGAACTTTTGCAGGGTCGCCTTCCGGATAGTTGGCCACACAAACAGAGCCTCCGTTTCTTTCTGCCAGATTCTGATAAATTTCCTCTGTAAGGAAAGGCATAAACGGATGAAGGAGTTTCATCAGTTCCTCAAAAAGTCCGGCGGTGGCTGAGAGTGCCTGAGCGGATACAGGAGAGCCGTAAGGCGGTTTTACCATTTCCAGATAAGAAGAACAGAAATCGTCCCAGATTAATTTATAGATTGTCATCAGAGCCTCCGATAAACGAAACTGTCCGAAGAGTTTATTTAATTCGAGCAGTACTTCGTTGAGCCGGCTTTCAAACCATAAAACGGCATTTTCTTCAATGTCATTCATCGGTCTGTCTTCTGTTTGCCAGCCACTTACGAGTCTGAACCCATTCCAGATTTTATTGGCGAAGTTTCTGCCCTGAGCAATCAGTTCGTCATCATAGAGAATGTCATTTCCGGCAGGCGAACATAGCAACATACCCATTCTTACGCCATCAGCACCATAATCTTCGATTAATTTGAGTGCATCAGGAGAATTTCCAAGGGATTTTGACATTTTCCTGCGGAGTTTATCCCTTACAATACCGGTAAGATAAACGTTTTCGAACGGTTTTTTTCCTGTATATTCATATCCGGCAATAATCATCCTTGCAACCCAGAAAAACAGAATCTCGGGAGCCGTAACGAGGTCATTGGTGGGATAATAATAATTAAATTCCTCATTATCAGGACTGGAAATGCCTTTAAAAACTTCGATTGGCCAGAGCCAGCTGGAAGCCCATGTATCCAGAACGTCTTCATCCTGCGTAAGCATTTCAGCAGTTACGTATTTACTTTTGTCTTCGTTTGCCTTATCCAGCAAAGCATTGAGTTTTTCAGCAGCTTCAGCAGCAGAATTGGCAGCAGTAACCCGACCGTCCGGAGCGTACCATGCAGGAATTTGCTGCCCCCACCACAACTGACGGGACAAACACCAATCCTTTACATTTTCCATCCAGTAACGGTAGGTATTGATAAAATTATGAGGAATAAGATTTACTTCTCCATCGATTACCGCTTTCAGTGCCGGCTGACAAATTTCTTTCATTCTCAGGAACCATTGCATGGAGAGTTTGGGTTCTATCACTTCGCCGGTTCTTTCCGAAAATCCTACTGAATGTATATAGTCTTCTGCTTTAAGGAGTAACCCCTGTTCGCTGAGCATTTCTGCTACTTTTTTGCGGGCGTCTTCCCGATCCATGCCGATACAAAATTCGGCACCTTCATTCAGTTTTCCATCAAAATCAATGATATCGATTACGGGAAGGTCATATTTCAACCCAATCTCGTAGTCGTTTTTATCGTGGGCGGGCGTAATTTTGAGGCAACCCGTACCAAATTCCCTGTCCACATATTCATCGGTAATAATTGGAATAACCCGGTTTACCAGTGGTACAATTACTTTTTTACCGGCAAATTGCTTAAAACGCTCATCTTCCGGATGCACTGCAAGTGCTGTATCCGCCATAATCGTTTCAGGGCGGGTAGTGGCTACGGTCAGAAACTCCGAAGAACCTTCAATACAATATTTTACATAATATAATTTATCCTTGGCTTCATGATAGATGACTTCCTCATCGGAAACGGCGGTCATCGCTTTACAGTCCCAGTTTACCATTCTCAGGCCCCTGTATATAAAGCCTTTATCGTACAAATCAATGAAAGTATCGGTTACGGCTTTATAATAATGGTCATCCATCGTGAAGGTGGTTCTTTCCCAGTCACAACTTGCTCCCAGTTTCCGCAATTGCTGAAGGATAATGCCTCCGTATTTTTCTTTCCATTCAAAAGCATACTTCAAAAACTCCGTTCTTCCGATTTCCGATTTTTTGATTCCTCTTTCCCTGAGCATCTGTACCACTTTGGCTTCGGTAGCAATAGACGCGTGGTCGGTACCCGGAACCCAGCAGGCATTGTAACCCTGCATTCTTTTCCGGCGAATGAGTACATCCTGAATTGTATTATTGAGCATATGCCCCATATGTAAAACGCCTGTTACATTCGGTGGCGGAATGACGACCGTGTAAGAAGGGGTGCGGGAATCAGGAACAGACTTAAACAGTTCTTTCTCAATCCAGAACTGATACCACTTGTCTTCAATCTCAGCAGGCGAATATTTCGTCGAAATCATGGTAAAGAAATTTATTGATAGATAGATTTATTTTTTTTGAATAAATATTAAAAAAGATATTTTGATAATTGAAAAGCCGAAACTTCATTTTAATAAAAAACCTCCCGGAATTTCAGTTAAATCCAGGAGGCTTTGAAAAAGCGTACTAAGTATCTTATGGTTCGCGCCAGTAGATTTTTTCCGCAATATATTCTTCCAATGCAACCTGAGTGGTTTTAGGCTTACGCTCATAAATTTTAGAAATGTCTTCCTGCTCTTTGTTTTCAGCGACCTCTTCGAGATTATCGTAGGAAGGAGCAAACTCTGACAAACGGCGGGTTAACTCTTCTTTCAGTTCAGTAGTGAGCTGATTGGCTCTTTTTGAAGTGATAACCAAAGACTTATAGACGTTTCCACCGCTTAGCTGAGCGAAATTATAGACATCAATCGGAACAAAATTATTTTCTTTCATTGTTTCATTACTTTTTGAGGGTGCAAATATAAAGGTTTTTTCTGTTTCTGCAAAATTATTTCCCTATTTTTTCCAGTGCCTTCCTTGCTTTCTCATAAATCAACTCTGCGTCTTTTCTGTAAAAGCTTTTAGGATAGCGGTCTATAAATTTTTCATAATACTCAACTGCGTCTTTATAACGGTTTACCTGCTTGGATTCTATGCTTTGGTCCGCAAGTAATACGGCTGCTTTTACAATCATGAATTCTGCTTCTTCCCTGAACTTTGAGTCCGGAAATTCCTGAACAAAGGTCTGAAGGCTATACACCGCTGCTTTATGATTGGAAATATCAAAATAGAGTTTCGCCTGATTGAAATCCTTAGTGGCTTTTCTTTCTCTTAACTCAGTAAGATATTTACTTGCTTCCCCTGCCCTTGCAGATTTAGGATAATTGTTGAGAAAATTCTGCAAAGATTCCATTGCCTTGGTCGTATAACTCTGATCCAGAAAGGAAGGGTCTGAATTAAGGTAAAAGCAATAAGACTCCATAAATGAGGCGTCTTCTGCATATTTCCCATTGGGATAAGAACGTAAAAACTGATCATAATAATAAGAAGCCATCACATATTCCTTCATCATAAATTTGGCAAAAGCCATATCCCGCATCATTTCTTCTCCTCTCGGAGTCGTTTTCATAATGCCGATAAGTTCTTCCATCAGAATGGAGGATTTGTCCCAGTCTTTTCTCTTATAAAAAAACGCTGCGGCGGAATCCTTCTGCGCAATCGTTCCTTTTTTAGCATATTTGTTCATTACTCTTACTTCTTTGGAGCAGGACAAAAGCCCCGTCATGAGTATTACAACGAAGAAGTAAAAGCCTGATGATTTTAACCTGATTTTCATTATAGATTTTATTATATGGATGTAATTTTAAAAGTATATTTTAGTCGTTTCCGGCTACTGTTTCTTCAACCGGGAGGCAAATTTCGTAAATTTTTCCGGATTTACGCTCAAGATGATCCGAAATAAGCCAGGGATTCAGATATTTAAGGGTTTCATAATCGGTACCACACTCTTCCGCAAAGTCTGAAAGGCTCAAAATATGATAATCTACCGTTTCTTTCCGGGTTTTTACCACCGTTTTTTCCGGAAGATTACCGGATTCAAAACCCAGTTTTCCGGGTTTTTCCACGATATACTTCAGGGCAACAATCCGGAAAAGATACTGAGCCGTTTCCGGATTCAGGCTGAGTTGATAGTAGTTTTTTACGCCTTGCCGCTGAATTGCGTTTTCGAGTCCGCCTTCACCCATATTATAGGCCGCTGCTGCGAGTGTCCATGACTGAAATTTCCGGTACAAAAACAACAAATACCGGCAGGCTGCATCTGCGGATTTCTGAGGGTCCAGCCTTTCATCTACCGTTCGGCTTACCTCAAGACCGTAGTTTTTGGCGGTTTCGGGCATAAGTTGCCAGAATCCTTTGGCACCTTTGGGAGAAGTGGCATTGGAAAGCCCGCTCTCAGCAACGGCAAGGTAAAGAAACTCGTCAGGGACTCCGTGTTTTCTCAGCGTAGCAAGAATTTCGGGCCGGTATTTTTTACATCTCGCCTGATAATGTTTCACCGAATATTTCGCTCTCTGATACCGCCCAAACTCCCGGTTGAGCCTGCTTTTTACGGAAGGCAATTCCTGATGGAGTCGTTCACCACAAAAGTGAAGCCCCTCTCCCAATTCCGGAAATACTGCAGCATTTTCATACTGATTCAGTTCAAAAGGGGCTTTGATATTGCTATCCGCAGGCCGGATTTTTAATTTAATTTTTTGGAGTGGCTTTTGATCAAAGAGGTTTACTTTTTTGGGAACAGCAGCAATCGGAGCAGGCTTATAAGCTTCCTGCTCAAAAAGATTGATTTTTTTGGGAGTCTTTCCGATCTGAGGCCGTTGCCCTCCCGCCTGGATGGAAATAAACAGTAAAATCAGTATCCCGGAAATGTGTAAACTGAATCTTCCCCGAATCATGTTAATCTAATCCCCTGATATAAGCGGCATTGAGTTTACATACCTCATAGACTGAAACACTTCCGGTAGCCGTTTCCATATAAAGGCTGTCGTTTTTGTCATTGGTAAAAAATTTCACCAAAGTATAGTTATAGGATTGAGGACCACCAAAATCCTGTTGTTTATAATATCCGAAGTTTTTGTCTAATTTATACTCTTTACCCTCAATGATGACGGTAGAGTCTTTATCGCTTTTGGTAACTTTAATCTCTCTGTTTTCGTCTTTGCTTATTCCTCCGGGAGGGTCAGGCAAAACGCTGAATATTTCACATTTTTCGTTGAGCTGATAGTAGCCTTCGAGGTCATCCCGAAAATCTTTTTTAGTAAGCCCGAGTTGTTCGCAGGAGGCAAGAAAGAAAACGGAAACACAAATGAATAAAAAAAACTGCTTTTTCATTGATTTTATTTGATTTTTATATTCAGACGCAAAAAAACCCTGAACGGCTGCAAAAATACGGATGTTTTTACGGAAAAAGAAGAAAATTTCTTTTTTCCGTTGCCTGAAGTGGTTTTTTGAGTCTTTATGACAGGGAATCTGAAGAGAAGGCAGTGTATTTGGAGCACGACAGGTTGGAGGGTTTGTATGAAGTTGGTTGGTAAGTAACTGACCATATAAAACCTGACACAAATTGTTTCTTGAAAACAATTGATATGCAAGTCCTATAAGGTTTTTGAAACCTTATAGGACTTAGATTGAACGTTGATAATGGGAATGAATTAGGGAACCTATTCACAAAAAATTGATAGCGAATAATGGAAATAATTAAGTTACTTCCATATTTGCAAGACTAATGGTAAATATATGACGACAGATTTAAGATTATTCAGTAAAATTAATAAGCAATCTCCCAATTTAAAGGAAGAAGTATTAAAGTATATTAAATTTTTGCTTTTTTCTCAGGGTTAGAAATGGTGCAAACCAAAGAGAAAAAAACACCCAAGGCTGGTTTTAGTTCTGTTAATTTTGTCATGTCAGATGATTTTGATGCACCCTTAAAGGATTTTAAAAATTGCTTAATTCAGGGTATAACGTAGGTTTCATGACAATGATTAAAAAATAAAAACCAGAATGGTCCATAGGTTTAATTGGCTACACATTTTCAGCATACCTTATAAGCGGCATTTTCCCTACAGGGTAAAAATGTAGTATAGTCAGAAAAATTACTTGCCTTTTTCTCCGGTTATTCCTCTGTAAAATTTTCCAGTTCTTCCAGCAGTTTTTCCCAGTGCGCCGTTTTTTGTTCGATTAATTGCTGATTTTTGAGAATTTTCGTATTCACTTCAGCGATTTTGGCGTAGTCAGAAGCTACAGCAGGCGAAGTGAGGGATTCTGTCAGGGCAGCGATTTCTGTTTCTATTGTACTGATTTCTGCCTCCGTCTGATCTACTTCTGATTGCAACTTCCGGTATCTGTTTTTTCGTTGTTTCAGTGCCTCGTACTCTTTGGGAGTCATCGGTGTTTCCTGTTTTTTGGCAACCACCACTTCTTTTTGAGGTTGTTTTTGGGGCTGTTTTTCGTTTTTCAGCCTTTTTTCTTCCTCATCGGCCTTTTGCAGTTGTGCAACCCGGAAGAGGTCATATTCTTCATAAGTTCCCGGATACTCCTTCAGTTCCTGATTTTCGATATACCAGATTTTATTGGCAACCTGACTCAGAAAGTGACGGTCGTGGGAAACTACAATAAAGGTTCCTTCGTATCGCTGTAATGCCTGAATAAGAATCTGAATACTCTGAATATCCAGGTGATTGGTAGGCTCATCCAGCATGAGGAAATTGGCCTCGGAAACCAGTACTTTTGCCAGGGCAACCCTTGATTTTTCCCCTCCGGAGAGAACGGTTATTTTTTTGAGCACTTCATCCCCTGTAAACATAAAACAGCCCAGAATTGTCCGGAGCTCCATTTCTGTTTTATCCCGGGTTTCTGCGGTGAGTTCCTGCAATATCGTATTCTGAAGATGAAGACTTTCCAACTGATGCTGTGCAAAAAAGCCCTGCTTTACATTGTGTCCGGGTTTTCTGAGTCCTGCATGCGGCTCGATTCCGGCTATCACTCTCAGGAGCGTGGTTTTCCCTAATCCATTCGCCCCGATTAAGGCGATTTTATCTCCCCTCTCAATTACCGCATTGGAATGTTTGAAAATCACTTTTTCTCCATAGCTTTTTCCAATATCGCTTAACTGAAGTACCTCTCTTCCGGAAGTAATTTTCACTTTAAAATCAATGGACAAAGCCACAGACTCTTCTTCGGGCTCATCTACTCTGTCCACTTTATCCAGTTGCTTGATTTTACTCTGAACCTGACGTGCTTTGGAAGCTTTGGCCCGGAAGCGGTCTATAAATTGCTGCTGATCATTCAGGAATTTTTGCTGATTGGCAAAAGCTTTTTGCTGAATGTCCATTCTTTCCGCCTTTTTAATGGTATAGTTGGTATAGTTCCCGGGATAAGCGGTAAGGCTCTGATTGCTGATTTCTACGATTTCCTGCACCATTCTGTCCAGAAAATAACGGTCGTGCGAAACGATGATACAAATACCCGGAAAGGTCTTGAGGAAACTCTCCAGCCATTGAATAGACGGTAAGTCCAGGTGATTCGTAGGCTCATCCAGCAACAGAATATCCGGAGTTTCCAGCAGCATTTTGGCAAGGAGTACCCTCATTCTCCATCCTCCGGAAAAGTTTTTATAAGGCTGATGTACCTCAAAAGGCTTAAATCCCAGCCCCGCCAGAATTTCATATACTTTGGAGTCTATTTTATCTCCTTCAAGTCCTTCCCATATGGATTGCAAATGCGCTACTTTGTCCCAAAGGTCTAAATCCTCACTTCCCCTCTCGAGTTCATCCAAAACCTCGTCCAGCTCATTTTTTACTTTAATGGCTTCTTCGAAAGCGTCTTTTGCGGTATCAAAAATGCTTCTTTCTGTCTGATAGGAAAGTAAATCCTGGTGAAAATACCGGAGTTTTGAATCTTTGGGCTTGGCGATAGCCCCTGAAGAAGGCAGATTTGTACCGGCGATTATTCTTAGCAAAGAGGATTTTCCGGCTCCGTTTCTCCCAATCAGTCCGGTAACGGCTTTTTCTTTAAACTGATGTGAAGCATCTTTTAGCAACCAATTCCCTCCGAATTCAATTCCTATTTTATCTATTGTAAGCATCTGAATTTTTAAAATTTCGGCAAATTTCGCAATTTTCTCTGAAATACCTGCTTTTTTTTTACAACAAAATACAGAAAAGCCCTATTTTACACCGAAAATCATCTCCCTTTATCTATCTCTTTTAGTAGTTTTTTTGCGCAGGACTGATAGCCTGAGGTCTGCCACGGAATAGGATGTGAAACTAAATGCCGGAACTCTTCCATAAGTTCGGGATACATCCGGATTAAGGGTAAAAGCGTCCGCATTGTAAATACTTTAATGGCAACCGGTACTTTGGGGTTTTCCAGATATTCAAATCCAAGATTGATTAACTCTCCGTGAAGGGCTTCGGGCAGGGGCTGAAACTGAAGTATCCTCATGGTATTCCGAATCACGGCGTCATGTAACCCCGGCGTTTTAAGATACAAAATCATTGCTGAAATATAAGGCGCAAACAACTCCGGACTCCTTTCAGCGACAGCATTG
>JAIBAH010000132.1 GCA_019695295.1 Bacteroidia bacterium
TGATTGTAGCGGTTTTTTTTCTGCCCATGCATCTGAAAAACAAAATTTACACAATGCCTCAGTTTCTGGCTCAGCGGTATGATAAAGGAGTAAGTACCGTAATGGCGGTTTTCTGGTTACTGGTATATGTATTTGTAAATCTTACTTCTATTCTTTATCTCGGTGCGCTTTGTCTTGAAGCAATTCTGGGCATTCATTTCTTTTATTGTGTACTCGGATTAGCCGTTTTTGCCATTCTGATTACGCTTGGCGGGATGAAAGTAATCGGTTATACGGATGTAATTCAGGTTGTTGTATTAATTCTGGGAGGACTTGCCACTACTTATCTGGCACTGGACCTGGTCTCGGAAAATATCGGGGACAAAAGCGGCTGGTTAAACGGGCTAATGATGTTAAAGGAAAAAGCCCCGGAACATTTTAATATGATTATTCACAAAGGGGAAATGATGATACCGGACGGAGCCGGAGGCACAAAAGACGCCTACCTGAATTTGCCGGGCTTGTCTGTATTAATCGGTGCGATGTGGATTATGAACCTGAGTTACTGGGGTTGTAATCAATATATTACACAAAGAGCATTAGGTGCGGAGTCATTGGAAACGGCAAGAAACGGCCTTCTTTTTGCCGGATTTTTAAAATTAATGATGCCTTTACTGGTAGTAATTCCCGGAATTGCGGCCTATGTATTATTTAAAGGAGAAATTGCAGGCTTTGCCGAAAAAATGATGGAAGGGGGAGTAGTAAAACCCGACAGAGCCTATCCTTCTTTGCTGGAATTATTGCCCGCCGGGCTGAAAGGATTGTCCTTCGCGGCTCTTACTGCCGCAATCGTAGCCTCTCTGGCCGGAAAAGCCAATAGTATCTCTACTATTTTCACCCTGGATATCTACAAGCATTATATACGACCCGATTCAAGTCAGGAACATCTGGTTAAAGCCGGGAGAATCAGTGTACTGATTGCGTTTCTGATAGCGATTGTCGTGGCACCTTCGCTTAAAAACTTAGATCAGGGATTTCAATATATTCAGGAATACACCGGTTTTATCACTCCGGGAGTACTTGCGATTTTTTTACTGGGATTTTTCTGGAAAAAAACCAATACCGCTTCAGCATGGGTTGCAGCATTGAGCACAATCCCGCTTTCGGCTGTGCTGAAGTTCCTCCTGCCCGACCTTCCTTTTATGAACCGTATGGAAATTGTATTTGTCATACTGATTTTACTCATGGCAGGGGTTAGTTTAGGGGTGAAGAGTACGGTAAAACCCATAGAAATAGATACCAAAGAATTCAGAACGAGTACGCTCTTCAGTGTTTTAGGAGTATTCATTTGCGGAATTATCGCTGCACTTTACCTCATTTTCTGGTAAGTAACGAAAATTTCCCGCTTTTTTAATCTGTAATAAAAGATAATGGCTGACAAAGAAATTTCTCTGTCAGCCATTATTTTATCGTGAATACTCAGTGATTATCGTTTTTTTCTGTCCTGCTCTCTTCTTTCCCTTCTGGAAACCGGGCGGTTACTTTCCGGATTTTCGCTATTGGCGGCCAGAATTCTGCGTTCTTCTTCTTTACGTCTGCGCAACTCTTCTTCCACTGCTGTCTGATGCTGGGTTTTCATTTTGCTGAAATCATCCCTTTTGGGAACTTCTACCTTTTTTTGTTCCTGAGGAGCCTCTTCCCGTACAAGGTCATATTTCATCAGCATAGAAATCACCTCCATATTAAAGTTTTTCAGTGCATTCTGGAAAAGCTCGAAGGCCTCAAATTTATAGACAAGCAAAGGATCTTTTTGTTCAAATACCGCATTCTGTACGGACTGACGCAGTTCATCCATATCTCTCAGATGATATTTCCATTTTTCATCTATGATTGAGAGAACGGTTACCTTCTCCATTTCATCTGCGATATATTTCCCTTTCGTCCGGAATACATCCTCCACTTCCACAATCAGGTCTATTTTATGAATACCGTCCGTAAACGGAACTACAACCTGACGAATCTGCGGATTTTGTGCCCTCATCTGCGTAATTCCCTCGAACAGCATTTCGGAAATAAAATTCACCTTTCTGGCATAAAAAGCCTTAGCCAGTTCATATACTTTTACAGCGAGTTTATCGGAGTCTTCAGTATTGAGGTCTCTTTCGCTGATTTCGGGGTCAATGGATAAAGTACGAATCGCTTCAATCTGTAATCCTTCTGCGTCTGCAATATCATAATACCTGTCCACAATCGCGCGGGAAAGGTCGGCAAGCATATTGTCCAGGTCAATTTTGATACGGTCTCCGTACAGTGCATTTCTTCTTCTCTTATAAATCACTTCCCGCTGAGAGTTCATTACATCGTCGTATTCGAGCAGCCTCTTACGCATTGCGAAGTTGTTTTCTTCCACTTTTTTCTGAGCGGCAGAAATCTGCTTGGTAATCGTCCCGTGCTGAATCACATCTTCCTCCTTAAATCCAAAGCGGTCCATAATGGCCGATACTCTTTCTACGTTGGAGAAAAGGCGCATCAAATCGTCCTCAAGTGAGATATAGAACTGAGAAGAACCGGGGTCACCCTGACGACCTGCACGTCCCCTCAGCTGCCTGTCCACCCTTCTGGATTCGTGTCTTTCCGTACCAATAATGGCAAGTCCACCGGATTCTTTTACGCCAGGTCCGAGTTTAATGTCAGTTCCCCTTCCGGCCATGTTGGTTGCAATCGTTACATTTCCCGGCAGTCCGGCCTCCGCTACGATTTCAGCCTCTTTCTGATGATATTTTGCGTTCAGAACGTTATGAGGGATATTTCTCATTCTCAGCATTTTCCCGAGCAATTCGGATACTTCCACATTGGTAGTACCCACAAGTACCGGTCTTCCTGCATTTCTTAACCGCTCAACCTCCCCGATAATGGCATTGTATTTTGCTTTTTTCGTTTTGTAAATCATATCGTCCATATCGTTCCGGGAAATCGGGCGATTGGTAGGGATAACGACTACGTCGAGCTTATAGATTTCATAGAATTCGGACTCCTCGGTTTCTGCAGTACCTGTCATACCACAAAGTTTGTGATACATCCGGAAGAAATTCTGAAGTGTAACGGTAGCGAAAGTTTGCGTTGCCGCCTCAACCTGTACATTTTCTTTGGCTTCGATTGCCTGATGTAAGCCATCCGAATATCTTCTGCCATGCATTACACGTCCGGTTTGCTCATCCACGATAAGCACTTTTCCTTCCTGTACGATATATTCAATGTCTTTTTCAAATAAAGTATAGGCTTTCAGCAACTGCTGAATCGCATGGAGCAACTCAGACTTCTGGGAATACTCTCTGGAGAGTTCATCTTTTAATCGGATTTTTTCATCCTCAGAAATATTTTTCAGGGAAATTTCATGAAATCTTGCACCTACATCCGGCAAAACGAATAAATCCGGGTCTTCTCCCGCCTGAGCAATGATTTCTCTTCCGAGATCCGTAAGTTCAATCTGATTGTTTTTTTCATCGATTGTAAAACAAAGCGGCTCATCTATTTCAGGCATCCGCTTGGAATTGTCCTGAAGATACTCTCCTTCGGTTTTATTGAGGACAGATTTCACACCGGATTCGCTCAGATAACGGATAAGTGCCGTATTTTTAGGTAACCCTCTGTGAGCACGCAAAAGTGCAATCCCGCCATTTTTTAAATCATTGGATTCTATGAGTTTTTTGGCCTCATTGAGATACTTTACAGTGAGCTCCTTTTGTTTTTTCACTACTCTCTCGATACGGGGCTTCAGGTCAATGTATTGCTGAATATCCCCTCCTTTTGCTACAGGTCCGGAAATAATCAGCGGAGTACGGGCTTCGTCAATCAGGACTGAGTCCACCTCGTCAATGATAGCAAACTGATGCTCTCTCTGTACAAGAAATTCCGGGCGGGTGGTCATATTATCCCTGAGGTAATCAAATCCGAATTCATTGTTTGTACCATAAGTAATATCGGCAAGATATGCATTTCTTCTGCTTTCGGAGTTAGGTTCGTGGCGGTCAATACAATCTATCGAAAGGCCGTGAAACTGAAAAAGAGGGCCGTTCCACTCGCTGTCACGCTGAGCAAGATAATTATTGACAGTTACCACATGTAACCCCAGGCCGGTAAGTGCATTGAGATAAACCGGAAGGGTAGCGACGAGGGTTTTTCCTTCACCAGTAGCCATCTCTGCAATTTTACCCTGATGGAGCACAATCCCACCGATAAGCTGTACATTATAATGTACCATATTCCACTCCATCTCGGAGCCTGTCACAGTCCATTTATTATCCCATACAGCAGTATCCCCTTCAATTACAACAATATCGGGGCGGTTTTCTGCAATTTTTTTATCCCATTCCGTTGCTTTCACCCTTAAGGACTTGTTTTCAGTAAGGCGGCGGGCGGTTTCCTTCACTACGGCAAAAGCCTCAGGCAAAATTCCCTGTAAAGCCTCTTCAATCGCCTTATTTCTTTCTTTTTTCAGGACATCAATCTGATCATATAACCGGTTTTTGATTTCTATATTCTCTTCGGTTTCGGCCTGAGAACGGAGACTTTTCATTTCGGTTACAATCTCAGAAATATAAGTCTGTATTTCCTCTTTAAATGCGGCTGTTTTTCCCCTCAGTTCATCATCAGAAATTCCCCTTAACTTTTTATACTCCTCATTAATCTGATCCACCAAAGGGGAAATACTCTGTACATCTTTTTCCTTTTTTGAAGGAAACAATTTTTTTAAAAATCCAAACATATGTTAAAAACTTTAATATTCTTATCTGTGGTTTATATGAAAATAATCAAACAGAAACCTATTTCATCTCAAATTACATTCCATAATAAAAAATCAGGGCAAATTTATGGAAAATCTGACAATACTTCATTATATTCTTTTAAATCTGTGCTTTTATGTCATATTTTTATTATTTTATACAGAAATTGACAGAAAAACAAGTATAATATTACTATTAATTAATATTTATGACACCTTTAATTAAAATATTTTAAATAATGATTTTTTTATTAAAAATCATTATTTATATTTGCAATGAAATTTAGTAATGTATCCGAAGTTTCGTTCAATATCGTCTATTATTGAAATTTTTGATGCATTATTTCTTAAAAAATAAACTTTTTTTATTGAATGTTTTTTATGGCATACTATTTGTAATTTCAATATGACAGAATAATTACAATAAATCTTTAAATTTTATTAAAATATTCTGCATTATTCTTACAGAATCTAAAATTACATAAAATAAAATAAACAAAGATATCGTTCAAAGTTTACATTTACATTTAATTAATTATCACTAACGTTAATCAATTTTTAAGAATATTATGAGAAAGTTTTTTTGCTTCCTTTTTATTATTACTTCATCTTTTGTATTTGTAAATGCTCAGGAAGACCCTGAGTTTGACCTTCGCAGTCTGGAAAATGAAGATATCGAAATGCGCGCCAAAAGCATTGATTTTGCATCAGATAATTCTGAAATGGCGGAGCTCGTTTCTAAAAATAATTCTGAAATCGTGGAATTAAAGCGCCGTAATTCTGCATTGGTTAAAGAAATCGAAACCATTCAGTCTAAAAATGAAAGCCTTGTTTCTATTAATAACAGCCTGAATAGCCAGACAGAATCCCTTTTGAAAGAAATGGAAGTAACTGCTTCTTCTGACAAAAACGAAGATTATATCCGTGAGGAAATTATCAAATACAACAAACAGGTGGAGCAAAATCAGAGAAAAGTGAGCAGTAATAATGCTATCATTGAAAAAAATGAGGAAATGATTAAAAAGCATCAAAGTTCTATTGAAGATAACGAATTCAGTATCGAAGAACTGGAAGAAAGTATCGAAGAGTATAAATCTATGATGGATACAAATCATAACTATAATCACATCAAAGGAAAAAGCCATTAAACAATCTAACGATAAAGCTGTTTTAAAAGACTCATATTGATTTATGGGTCTTTTTTTTTAGCGGAAGGGCATTTCTGCTGCTGAAGTTACATCCCCCTCATCAGCGACGAAAGTGTATTCCGGAAATAACTACTTTAATATTTATGGCACACAAAAAAATAGTGGTGGCGATTACCGGAGCAAGCGGCAGTATCTATGCCCGCCGGCTACTCAACATGCTGACATCTTTTCCGGACATCACTGTGGGAGTGGTATTATCCCGAAATGCTCCCGATGTATGGAGGCAGGAACTCAACGAGGAAATCCGGATTCCGGAACAATTTAAGGTATTTGAAAGGACTGATTATTTTGCGCCTTTTGCTTCCGGCTCAGCCAAATATGAATATATGGTCATTTGTCCGTGCTCTATGGGCACTCTTGGCAGAATTGCGCAGGGTATTTCCGATGACCTTACTACCCGGGCAGCAGATGTCATTCTCAAGGAAAGAAGAAAGTTAATTTGTGTGATAAGGGATACTCCCCTGAGCCTGATTCACATTGAAAATATGCGGACAGTAACCCTCGCAGGCGGTATCATCATGCCTGCCGCTCCTTCTTTTTACTCCCGTCCCGAAAATTTCGATCAGCTTGCCGATACTGTGACGGAACGCATTCTGGATCAGCTGGGTTTAAACAGTAAGGCGTATCGTTGGGGAGAATCCGCAGAGCAATAGCCCTGATTAATCTTTGGGGATTCTTATTTTTCTTCCAACGGCAGCTTTGCTCCCTTTTTCAGCTCCGTTAAGTTTACGAAGCACTTCCACCATCACCCCATATTCCTGGGCTATGGTTTCCCATGAGTCCCCTTCCTGTATATAATAAGGTGTCCACTTGTTTTTCTTAAGATACTCCTGTTCTTTTTCTGCAATCAGGTATTGCTTGTTTTTTTCTTCCGTTTCTTTGGTTACCGCCGATAAAGTCAGTACCGGGCTTGCGCTTTCACTTAACTGATAGGAATTAAACACTACGGGTTTTTCCGGTTTGGGCGCTTTTGCTTTGGCTACAACCGGTTCTTTTGCAGGTGACGCCCCGGATGAAGTACCGGATTTTTTACGGTTATAATCCTTAAACGTAAGGGATTTTTTGGATTTATAGATTTTGGAATGATCCTGAGCCAGTTTTGCAGGGCCTTCATGTTTATCAGGTCGGATACTTTTGTCCGGCTTTACATCTGCGATGATTGGGAAGTTATTGTTTTTACGGCCTTCAGAAATCCGTACATATACAGAAAACTGGATAGAATGAAAATAATCTTTTCCCTGTTTTGTTCCATTTGAACCAATATTATCGAGATAATCCGTTCCGGACAAATACATATTGTACTCGGCAGAAAGATACAAATGAGGGTTTGCTCTGTACTGAAAACCCGCACCTACCGGGAAATAATAGGAAAAGACCGAATAATCCTCAAACTCAGGGCGGGAAAAGAGGTTGGTTGCCAGATTTACCCCATTTAAATCAAAAGGAGCAAACCGCATGAGCCCCGCTCCTGCTTTCAGGTAGGGAGAATAAGGTATTTTTTTCAATAATATATACTGAAGACGATAATCAATCGAATAAATACGTGTACTGAAAAAAGTACTTGCCTGATAGCCCGCACCAGAAACGGTCATTGTTTCTCCGTCATGTAATTGCTCGCTGAGGGTAGCGTATCCCAGATTGAAAGACGAAAAAAAAGTCCCTTTTCTCGAAAACCTTGTACTGATATAAAAACCCGGATATACATTGCGGGTATCAGAAATTTTCTGATTCAAATCACCGATATAAATATTTCCGGCAATCCCGCCCCCCAAATCCATATCAGGAGCAAACCTTCTCTGAGCTGATACTCCCTCAAATATCAGAATCAGTATAAAACAAAACAGTAAACACCTTATCATTATAAATATATAAAATCACGGTTTTATTAATCATTTAGGAGGAGTTGCCCCGGACTCACGTATGATTCTGTCAATATCCGGAAACATCTGAAGCCACTTCTCAGTATCCGGAATGACAATCGCTTTATCATAGGGTGGAATTGAACTCCCTGCAATCCCGTTCAGGATTAAAATTGTCGTGGTAGAAACCCGAAAGCGCTCATACAAAGAAAAGTAGGTTTCGCCCGGATTGCATTTGTATTCAATAAACCGGTTTTCTTTGATTGCTTTCTCTTCCAGGTATTTCCACAGCCACCCGTACTCATCTGATTCGACCGATTCAGTCCAGCCGGCACTATTACCAGCGTCTTCCTCCTCCTGCAGTCCCTTTCCAATCTGATTCAGCCAGTCAATCCCTGCATTAAGCATGCCAAAATAATTTTCCTCCTCCGGAATATCCGGTACTACCGTAAAGCCTTCTTTTTTCAAACTATCTGTAAACCGGTCAGTAACGAGAAGAGTATCTACCTTAATCGTATCATTTTCAACAGGTTTATATATTTTTACCTTAGATGTCGGTTTCGGCGGATTCAGCGAAATCACCAATGCAAGTTCTATACTCTGAAGGTAATCATTTCCTTTTCTGCTGCCTAATTTTCCGATATTGTCCAAATAATCCGACGAAAGAAAACGATGTTGATAAGAAAGATTAAGCCCTGCGATACGCGAAAACTGATAGTCAAGTCCGGCTCTTAACGGAAACTGAAGCATAATCAGGCTGTAGTTTTCGCCGGATATTCGTGTTCTTTCCTGGTCGAGCAAACCCACCGATTTTTCGTTTTTGGGAGAATAAAATATAAACCCGGCCCCGGCTCCCGCATAAGGCTGTAATTTTTTATTTTTAAAAAACCGTAATCTTGCATTTACATCCCCATAAATGAAGGTTGTGCTTACAAAGCGGTTGGGTTTTAGCTTATTGGTAAGTGGCTCCGTAAATTTCACACTGTCATTCTGCCCGACAATTGCTCCGGTTCCAATATTGACCAAAAGATTCAGGGCTGATTTTTTTTGCGATAAAAAAGAAAGATTCACCCCGGAATTTACTCTTGGATATTCCCACGGATTTTTGGAGCTAAGGTCTCCTATATATTGATTACCTGTCAGCCCTAACCCTATTCTGATATCAGCATTCCGGTAAATTTTCAAAGAATCCAAATCACGAGTCTGACCATTTATTTCAAAAAATGAAATAATGTATCCGGTAAATATCAAAAAAACGCGAAAGTAAAACTTCATTATCCAGAATACTTAGGTTGAAAATAGGAACAGAGAAAAAAATGCACTAGGGCTGATATTCCATATCCGGCAGCCTGAGTACCGTTCCGGCTTCCACTTTTTCGGAAGTCATACTGTTCAGACGCATGATAGTAGATTTTCTGAGCTGAAATTTATTGGCAATGATATCGAGATTATCCCTTCTTTTTACTTCATAATAGATAAATTTCTTTTTCTCAATCAAAAACTTCTCTTTCTCAATCAGTTCTTTTTGTCTCTGACGGGCAATTTCCGGATTAACCACTTCAGGCTCTACTTTATTCCAGGTCTGCCCTTGCCTGCTTACCGAATCCACCATCTGAGTAAATTGCTGATTTACATATAACTGCTCTTCTTTGACCTGCATTTGCTCACGAAACAATACGCTGTCTTCGATTTCGCTTACGATTTTGGTGAGAGAGTTGTATTTTCGGCTCGCCGGATACACATTGCCTGAATCCAGAACATAGAGTGCCGTATCCAGATAAATCGTCAGGGTATCATCCCGGTAGCTTGTCTCCTTCCTGACCCTCGACTCTGCGGTAAAAGCTGTATCGAGAAGGGATAAAATCAGGCTGTCCAGCGGGCGGGGCACAAAAAAATGCGCTGCCGTATCCGTAGCAACCACCTCAACCGGTTTGTTTCTGTCTTTATTTCTTCTGTTTTTGCGGGGTCTGTCATTGCTTGTAATAAGGAGAGTATCCACCTTACCCGTATCCACAGGGGGAATATAAATATCGGGAATTTTGACCTCTGCTTCTGAAGGAGCAGGTGTCACATACATAGAGAATTGCAGGCGGTGCAAAGCGTCTTTCCCTTCCTGCAGCCCGAGATTGCTCAGATTATCAGTGTAATCCGTAAATATATTCAGATAAGTATAGCCTAATCCCAGCGTAATAATCCTGCTGATTTTTACATCCAGACCTACCGTCGCAGGGAGATAAAGGGAGGCAGTACTATAAATCTCCGAGAAAGGTCTTGTTTTAGGGGCATCAATCAAAAGGTTTCCGTCTGCGTCTTCGGGAGAAAACAGGTACAAACCAATTCCTGCACTTAAATAGGGTCTGCAAATAAAACTTCCGGGCATGCGGGTTTTTAGCCTCACATCTCCATAATAATAAGGAGTATATACAAAAGAAGTGGGCCACACACTTTTGGGATGATCCTGTGTAAAAGGATATTTATCGGCTTGCTCTGCAACAGAACCAAACCCCACATTCAACTGAGGTTTCAGGAAAGCCCTTGTGTTTACATTGCTTTGCAAAGAAATATTCAACCCCGGATAAATCCGGTTCATTTTCATGAAATCGTCGGTAAGGTCTCCGGTATAGGCTGTTCCGGTGAGAGCTATCCCGAGTGAAGGCACTTTGAGCCTTTTTGTACGGGAAATCAGGGTATCGGTTGTCTGAGCCAAAAGGGATAAACTGAAGCAGTGCATTACCACCCAGCATAAGAATAACCCCCTGAAAAACTTACCTTTTATCATCTTTTGGCCGATAGTTTTATTTAAGATTACAAATCAACAAAATTATTGCGAAATTCAAGTAAAAATCCGTTTTTTTATTTAAATCTACCGTTTTTTTACATTAATGAAAACAGGAAAATCAATGATGATACTATTTTTTATTGTCAGAAATTGTAACTTATAAACGGAATTTGTTTTCAAAAGGTATTTTTTTTCAATTTCTTTCATGGGTACACTACCTAAAAAAATAAATAATTCATGCTTTTGCCGGATATAAATAATAAAAACCGGAAAAATTTGTTTAATTTAGCAGTATCATTTCTAATCTCTGAAATTATGAAACCATTACAGAAATTTTTCTTGCTTCTCTTTTTATTGTGTTGCATTATATTCAATGGTGTTCAGGCACAGCGTTTTTTCAGCCTTACAGCAAACATAAAAGCATTGGATATTGTCCCGGTTCAGGCAATCGGAAACGACTCCGTCAACAACAACACACACTACAAAGGCTCGTCAAACCTTCTGCTCAATGCCCGTTTGTTCACAAAAAGTGGCGTTTGTCTGAGATTAGGTGCCGGGATGGAAAGGCTTCAGTATGAATTACATGACCGGACACTCAATACAAACTGGGAAAGTCAGGTACAAAATTCCAAAGCACTTCTCGGACTCGAACTACACACCAGACTGGACAAAGAAGGGAAATACCGTTTGTATCCGGGCGTATTTGTTCCGGTTACGTTTTCCGGAAAAATCACCGCCAAAGACATTACCAACGACATCGTCAATTCCTTTCAGTCTAAAGATATGCAGGCAGGTATCGGAATCAATCTGGGCTTCAACATGCGTTTTTTGCGGATTATCCGGTTAGGAATAGAGGCCGACGCCTCCCTGAACCGGGCAATTGTGGCTTATGTTGACGCTGCTTACAATAGTTATGTAGATGTAAATCAACTCAAAGCCAATCTTTACGGCACTATCGGGATTTCTTTTTAGGAAAAAATATTGCCGGAAGTCCCGATTTTGCTTTACTTTGCATGCTGAATCATTCGTAAACGAAAAAAGATATTCGTTTTTTTGTGTGATTTATTCCATTCTGTGTCTCTACTTAAAAAATTAGCCGGCCAGACCGCAATTTACGGAATCAGTTCCATTCTGGGCCGGATGCTGAATCTGCTGCTCACTCCGTTTTACACCAAAGTTTTTTCCGAAGAAGCTTATGGTCAGATTTCGGACGTGTACTCCTGGACCTCGATGATAAACGTCATCATTACCTTTGGGATGGAAACCGCATTTTTCCGGTATCTTCAGGATGAACAGGCAACGGGAGTTAGCCGGGAAAAGATTTACAATCATGC
>JAIBAH010000133.1 GCA_019695295.1 Bacteroidia bacterium
GCCGATTTCAGCCGCTCAAACTGCGTATGCATAACCGCACTGTCATACACAAAAAGAGGCAGTCCGTAGGTTTCGCACAAAGTAGTAACGGGAATTCCCTGAATCTGATAATGGTCGTTTTTTAATTCCATAAGTATTAGTTAATAAATGAATTATAAAAAAGAAAAGCACAAATCATATAATTTGTGCCGCCCTTTATTTGTAAAAAAAATGATTACGAATTTTTCAGGTAAAACGACACAATACCAAAACCGCCCTTAGACTTAAGGACAGGTTTCAGCGATTTCTTTACGATAAAAATCATTGTGCGTTTTATTATTTTGAAATTCGGTTGCAAAAGTAGCAAGGAAATCTAAAAAAACAAATCCGGAAGGGCGTTTTTTTGAAGATAAATATTAAATCCTCCGTTTCCGAAAGTGTTAAGCCGCAGGCGTCACTTTCCGAAAATTATAAGCTGAAGTCTCAGGACTTCGGTATCTCAATCGACTCTCCCGACCTGAATACTCATCCCCTCCACATCATTAAAAACCCTTATGACAAAATTCCCTCTCCCAAATGTAAAACACATCTGAGAGAGGGAATAAGAATGTAGTTATGAAAGACTAGCGGATTTTTCTCAGCGATTCAGCAGCTTGACAGCCAGCAAAATCAGGCATATCAGAAACATAAAGATAGAAATCCGGTTAATCCCGTGCATAATGTTAAGGTTAATCGATGACGGAGCGTCGGCCGATTTTTTTCTGAAAAGCAGATAACCTAATATTTTATTGAAAACTTCCATAAGCGTAAGCAATAAATTGTGAATGTACTAAATAAACACCCTGAGCACAAAAAAGTTTTGCCGGGAAAAATACTACGCAATGAGAGACAATACTTTATCCACCGCTTTTTTCAGACCGCCTGCATCCTTACCGCCTGCTGTGGCATAAAAAGCCTGTCCTCCGCCTCCGCCCTGTATCTCTTTGGCGAGTTCCCTCACGATATTGCCGGCATTAAACTTGCCGGATTCAGCCAGGTCATCGCTCATGATTACGCTCAGCTGCGGTTTGTCACTGATGACGCATCCCAGTACGATGAGCGTGTTTTGCGTACTCCCTTTAAGCTCAAAGGACAAATCCTTCAGATCCGCTGCGCTGTTGAGAGAAACCACCTCACTGATTACAGACACCCCGCTGACAGTTTTGGCTTTTTCTTTCAGGGAATATTTGAGAGACTGCACTTTTTCGGCACCGAAAGCCGCAATCTGTTTTTCGAGTCCGGCATTTTTGGCGAGAAGTTCTTCTACAGATTTTTCCAGATCTTTAGGGCTTTTCAGGATTCCCGATATTTTTCTGAGACTTTCCAGTGCGCCATTGAGATATTGAAATGCACCGTCAGCAGTAACGCATTCCACCCTCCGGATACCTGCGGCAATAGAACTTTCAGAAGTCAGTTTAAACAAACGGATTTCTGAAGTATTTTTCACATGAATTCCTCCACACAGTTCCACGCTGTACGCCGGGTCAAATACAATTACCCTTACAGAATCTCCGTATTTCTCCCCGAACAAAGCCATTGCGCCCATTTTTTGTGCATCTTCTTTCGGAACACTTCTATATTCAGTCAGCGCGATGCCTTCGGCAATTTTTGCATTGACGATATCCTCGGTTTTCTGAATTTCCTCATCGGTCATTTTGGCAAAATGCGAGAAGTCGAAACGCAGCAATTCAGGTGTAACGAGCGAGCCCCTTTGTTCCACATGCGTTCCAAGTACCTTCCTCAATGCGGCATGAAGCAAATGCGTAGCCGAATGATTGGCCCGGACAAGGCGGCGGTGCTCACTGCTCACCGTTGCTACCCATTCTCCGTCAGCATCCACAGGGAGTTTATCGGTAAAATGGACAATCGTTTCATTTTCTCTTTTGGTATCGAGCACCTCAAGGGTTTCATTTCCATTGGAAATCGTTCCCCTGTCCCCTATTTGTCCTCCGCCTTCGGCATAAAATGGCGTTTCTTCCAGTACCACCTGATAAATATTTCCTTTCTGAGCCTGTAAAGTGCGGTATCTCAGAATACGGGTAGAAATCACCGTTTCATCATAACCCAGGAATTTCGGAAGGTCACCGGAAGGACATACTTCCACCCAGTCACCGGTTTTTACTTCTCCGGCTTTCCGGCTGCGGGCTTTTTGCTCCTTCAGATTTTGTTCAAAACCCTCCATATCCACAGAACCCCCTCTTTCTCTTGCCATTAATTGCGTAAGGTCAATCGGAAAACCGAAGGTATCATACAATTTGAAGGCAAAATCCCCATCCACAACGGTAGCATCCGGATTCTGGGAAAAATACTCTTCAAACAATCTGCTGCCGGCTTCCAGTTTCCGGAGGAAGGATTTTTCTTCCTGCTCCAGAATATTTCGGATAAAGTCTTTTTGTGCATTAATCTCCGGAAAAATATCACTGAACTGCGCCGCAAGCACAGCCACCATTTCGTACATAAAAGGCGTATTCAGCCCCAGATACTGATATGCATACCGGCTTGCCCTTCTCAGGATTCTCCTTACCACGTAACCCGCCCCGGTATTGGAAGGAATCTGACCATCGGCAATCGGGAAAGTAACCGAGCGGATATGATCCATAATTACCCGGAAAGCCACCTGTTCCATATGCGTAGCGGTTTCATAATTTTTGCCGGTTTTCTCCTCGAGAAATAGTCTTGAAGGCAGAAAAACATCCGTATCGTAAGTAGAAAGTTTGCCCTGAAGTACCATACACAACCGCTCAAAGCCCATTCCCGTATCTACGTGTTTTGCAGGCAAATCAGTAAGACTACCGTCAGCATTCCGCTGAAACTGCATGAATACGTTATTCCAGATTTCAATCACCTGAGGATGATCATTATTGACGAGGTCTCTTCCGGGTATTTTTTCCCTTTCGGAATCCGGACGGCAATCCACATGAATTTCCGAGCAGGGTCCGCAGGGGCCCACTTCTCCCATTTCCCAGAAATTGTCTTTTTTGGAACCGTACAGAATGCGGTCTTCAGTAGTCCATGATTTCCAGTACTGATAGGCTTCCTGATCAGCGGGCATATTGTCTTTTTCGTCCCCTCCGAATACCGTTACGTACAGGCGGTCTTTCGGAATCCCAAACTCTTTGGTAAGCAGTTCCCATGCCCATTCGATGGCTTCCTTTTTATAGTAATCCCCGAATGACCAGTTTCCGAGCATTTCAAACAAAGTATGATGATAAGTGTCATGCCCTACATCTTCGAGGTCATTGTGTTTACCCGAAACCCTCATACATTTTTGGGTGTCTGCAACTCTGGGATACTGAATGGATTTGGTACCCAGAAAAATATCCTTAAACTGAGCCATACCGGAATTATTGAATAATAAGGTAGGGTCATCCTTAACCACAACGGGAGCAGAAGCCACAATTTCATGGTTTTTACTGCGAAAAAAATCCAGAAAATGCTTACGAATTTGATGAGATGTCAACATTATGTTTGAACTTGAATATCGGTTTAAAAAATCTGGGGGCAAATTTCGTAAATTTTACGGGTTTATGAATACTTTTTGTGAAATTTTACGGGTTAGGGATTAAATAGCGGCATAGAATAAACTTTTTGGCAGAAAAGAGGTTTTGGTTGAGGTTTTCTAAAAGTGTACAGTATAAATACCTCTCCTGAAAACCACCTTTCTTTCAAGCGGATAAAAATGGAAATTAAAAAAGCAGTTTTTCACAGCAGTAGCGGGGCGATGAAGCAATTACCGGATGGAGATATTTCGGAATTTGCGTTTGTGGGCAGGTCAAATGTAGGGAAGTCTTCTTTGATTAATATGCTTTGCAATAATAAAGGGCTCGCCAAGACGAGTAGTACTCCCGGTAAAACCCAGACGGTAAATCTCTTTCTCATCAACGAACAATGGTACCTCGCTGACCTTCCCGGTTACGGTTATGCCAAAGTAAATAAAAACATGCGCCAGAAATTTCAGTCCCTGATTACGGATTACCTTTCTCAGCGCAAGCAGTTAAAACATGTATTTGTATTGATAGATGGCAGAATTTCTGCTCAGAAGATTGATATGGAGTTTGCAGAATTTCTCATACAGGAAGAGATTCCCTATACTTTTATTATCACCAAGACCGATAAAGCCAAACAAAAAGACGTAACAATGTTACAGGAAGTCCATAAGCAATGGGTGAGCTCATTGAATGCACCTGAGCCAGCGTTTTTGATTTCTTCTTCCGCAGCCAAAAAAGGGAAAGACGGAATTCTGGATTATATAGAATCCCTGATTGCAGCAGAAAAAGCCGGCTGAAAGCCTGTTATTTTCTGAAGTTTATCCCAGGAAATCTTTTACCATCTGAATAAAAAGTGGCGGGTTTTCGGCATGAAGCCAATGACCGGCATCCGGCATTTCCTGAAAAACCGCATTGGGAAAATAGCTTTTTATCCCCTCAAAATCCTCCGGTAAAACGTAGTGGGATTTTCCGCCATAGAGAAAAAGGGTAGGTTTCTCAAATACTTCCGGATGAATTCCGGCGAGAATTGAATTATAATTATCCAGAAGTGCAGGAAAATTGAACTTCCATTCAAACCGGTTTTCTGCATCTCTTCCCAACCCCTTGAGCAGAAACTGAACGGTTACGGTATCGTTTCCGAGTGCTTCCATCAGGTAATTTTCCACCTCTTTCCGGGTTTCCATCGTATGCAGGGGAATTGTTTGCAGGGTTTGAAGAATTACGGTATGATGTGGGGGATATTCTTTGAGTCCCATATCTGCCACGATGAGTTTTTCCACACTGAAGGGATGCCTCCCGGCAAGTTCCATCGCCACTTTTCCCCCCATGGAATGCCCCAATACATAAGCGGAAAGTATGCCTTCTTCTGCCATCCATTCTTGTACGTCTTCTGCCATTAATCCGTAATTATGCTCTGCTGAGCGAAAAGACTTACCATGATTTCTTAAATCCAGCAAAAAAACGCTATAATCTTTTTCAAGTCCCCTTGCATGACTGACCCAGTTGTCAAGAGAGCCAAAAAGCCCGTGTAAAATAATAAGTGCCGGCCCGTGACCGTATGATTTATAGTTTAATTTCATTTTCAATTTATACGAAAAAATCCACAAAGGGAAACAGGAAAAGTCCGGAAAAAGCCCTGAACCACTGCTATATTGATTCCCCAAATTGTACAATACAAAATTAAGACAATTATGATACCCACCCAAAATTTACAGAAAAAATCCATGGATTCCCTCAATTTGTCAATGCAAAACTGATTTTTATGGAAAAAGGTAAATCCATAAAGGAAATGCAGGAAACCCTGGAAAATGAAGCGGAGATTCTTCTGTCAATAAAGGGGTTTAAGGGAAGGAGAGAATCTTTTTTGCATAAAACGAAACGCATAGCTTCATTTTTACACAATTATGTAGGGGGGGGTATTGTTATTTTCATAAATCCTTCTGAACTTTGTGAAGTGGACTTTCAGAATGTGCGCACAGTAAAGAATATAAGTCCTTTTTTATTTTTTTTCAATTTTTAAAATCTAAACGTTATGAAAAAATTATTTTGGGTATTTACAGTAATGCTGTTGATGACAGGCTGTGCCAAAGATGTTCTTTCCCCTGCCCCGACAGCCCAGAGAGGCTCTTTGCTACAAACGATGAGAAGTTCTCCTAATCTTACAGAGCTGGATGCCACAGGCCATTCTTTCGGAGCGAATGGTGTATGGGAATACAGTGATGCATATTTGTTTGAGGACAATACAAATGGACGAAAATATGAGCTATATATTTTTGATGATGACAACACTCTCAGACAAGCTGGGGGAGAATGTGATATGACCTACGTTATTAACGATAAGGGGGAATTTGTGGAGTGTACCCCTGAAGGAACGAGTTGCAGGGCGGATACTGAGCTTCCGGGTTGGTATTGGGTCTGTGACTAATTATAGTATCTTGCGATTTCCATAAGATTGTATGTTTGTCTTATGGAAATCGTATTTGAAAACATTCCATAAAACTAAAATTATTTTTTATTGTTTTTGATAAATAAGATTTCCGGCATGAAAAAGTGGATATTTTGGGCTTTGATGATAGTCTTAATCATTTCATCCTCTTGCTCTCAGAATACAGAAAATGGTAAAGTCACCCTTTGTTTAAATAAAGCAAGTAATATCGAAATCACAACTGCCGAAAATGGGGTAAAAATCAAGAAATCCCATCTTTTCACAAAAAATAAAGAAGAATATATTGCTTGCCTGATGTACACAGACCCTGAGAAAAACAGCATTGGCATTTATAATTTATCGGATGGCAGCGAATTTTATTATTCAGATTTAAATAAATTTAAAGGTTATAACATTTCTTCTTTCCGATTTATAGACTTCGACTCTATTTTTCTTCTAATCAATAAAAAAGGAGTACATGACAGTATTCTCCTCATGGTTGATAGCTCCATGAATATTAAAAAAAATATAGATTTATGCAGTTTGCCCGTAAGGTGTAACGGCAAACCTTCAATATCAAGGGACAGTGCATCTTATCTTTTGTATTCCTATATTCCGGAGGGTTTACTGATATCCGGGCACAAAATTTATTTGCCGCTTTCAAGGTATCAGAAAGCATTTGAAACCAATACATACGAAACCTATAAAACCCCGTTTTTACTAAGTCTCAATATATTGAATGGAGTCTATGAGCCTGTTGAATTTACTTTTCCTGAGTATATTCAAAACAAGTTATGGGAGGGATACGGAAAATATCAGATTACCCTTGGGAAAAATCATTATCCCTTAATCGCCCCGGCAATGTCTCCGTTAATCATTGAAAGTAATCCTGACACCAAAAAGTCAATACATTATTACTGTAAATCTAAATGGATAGATACGATTACAGTTCCATTAAATGAATCGCTCAAACCAATGCCCTATTCTCCCTTCGGAAAGTATGCAAATAACTATAGCCGGATATTGCCAGATACATTCAATAACCGCTACTTCAGGTTATTAATCTTAAGTCCGCCGGAGAATGCGACAATTGAACAGCAAAATACAATTCACTATGGGCTTATGCTAATGGATTCAGCATTTCAGGTCATTGCCGAAAGTAGATTTGATGGAATAGGGGTTCCTTTATTTTATACTAAGTCCGGGCTACTTTTTCATGACTATCAAAAGTCCAGCCTGACTCAAAATAAAATATTGTTAAATACCTATGAAGTGGAGGTATGTAGTACTGACCCAAATAAAGAAGCACAAAAAGAAGAAAAAAAACCGGAGGGAAACCTGTATTTTCAAAAAAATTCCCCCTTATCCTCCCGCCATTCAGCTCTTATCGTAGCGATTCCGGTAGCCAAAACCTGCGGGCCTTGCCTCAAAGCGATTCTTCAAACCCTGAAAGAGACAAAGAGTAATCCTCATATTTTTACCTATTTTTTATTTGAAAATGAATGGGAAGCGAAAAAATTCAGTGAGCAGTATAATATGGAGGATTATCCCCACGTAACGATAGATAAAAACGGGGAGTTTACAAAGTATATCCCTCACTTTGTCAATGCAAAGCTGCTCTATATGGAAAAAGGCAAAACCGTAAAGGAAATGCAGGAAACCCTGGAAAATGAAGCGGAGATTCTTCTGTCAATAAAGGGGTTTAAGGGAAGGGAATAGTCGTTTTAGTGCTTATTTTTTCAACCATTAATAATTTGAAACATACTAATCCCATAGCCTATTTTTTTCAGGGTGCAAAACTCATTACGACAAAACAAATGACCCCTGCCAATGAAGCAGAAACCATCCTGGAAATCAATCGTTTTGTAACAGAAAAATAACCTTTATCCGATTGCGCTTTCATACCGGCCACTGATTTCAGCCCAGTTCAGGACATTAAAAATAGCATCAAGGTATTTTCCTCTTTGATTCTGATAGTTGAGGTAATAGGCATGTTCCCATACATCTATTCCGAGTACGGGCGTTCCGGTTCTTTCGGCTATGTTCATCATCAAAGGATTATCCTGATTGGGAGTAGATAAAACAAATAGTTTTCCGTCCGGAGCTACGCAAAGCCATACCCAGCCTGAGCCAAAGCGTTTGGTTCCGCTGTCTTTGAGTTGAGTGATAAGGGCTTCCGTACTCTGAAAATCCCGGATTACGGCGGCTTTGAACTTTTCACTCATTTCAGATTTCGCAGGAGATAAAAT
Organism: Bacteroidia bacterium; assembly: GCA_019695295.1. GTDB lineage: Bacteria > Bacteroidota > Bacteroidia > J057 > J057 > JAAFHL01. The sequence continues at coordinate 8,181 of JAIBAH010000133.1, forward strand.
ACTCCAGAAAAGACTGTGATTAAAATGACCGCCTCCGTTATTGCGGATTGCCGCCGTTTCCTTATCATTGTTTTTCAATGCCTGAAATATTTCCCCTAATGACTTGTCTTTCAGGGGAGAAATACTCAGTGCCTCATTGAGTTTTTTGACGTACCCTCCATGATGTTTATCGTGATGAATCTCCATCGTTTTCGCATCAATGTGAGGCGCCAGTACATTTGTGGCATAAGGAAGAGGCGGAAGTACAAATACTCCTTTTTCAGAAAGGATTTTATCTTTTACTGCCGCCTGACGAATCGTTTTGCAGGCCATTCCCGGCGCCAGAAAAATACCTGTACCCAACACCGCCGATATTTTCAAAAAGTCTCTTTTATTCATGATTCATATTATAAATGTATGTAAAAAAACGGATAATCAGTCTTTTATTCTTTTCAGCAAATAATCCCTTCTGTAATGGGAATAGGGCAAAGATTCCGGCTGAGTCAGTCTTTCCGCAGTTAGATTAAAGTCAGCCGCAATGAGTTCCATTTCCTTTTCTTTCCAGAACTTCCCGATTCGGTTTTTGCCCGTGAAATTCTCATAATGAAAACGAATTTTCTGCGGGATTGTTCTGTAATGATTTCCGTACAGAGCATAATCCGGCACATCTCCCAACAGAATCATCCCGCCGGGGGCAAGCACACTGAGCATTTCCCGGATTACTTTTTTCCCTTTTTCAAAAGTATCAAAATACTGAAAAGAAAAATAAAGCAGGATTTTATCGTATTTTTCCGGACGCAATCCCGATAAATCATACGCGTCCCCTACTGCGTAATCTGTATTGGGTAACGAAAAACGGCTTTTTGCGGTCTTAATCAGCGTTTCAGAAAAATCTATTCCTTTTATCTTGTTGCAATAAGGCGCAATCATTGACGTAAGCAGTCCGTTTCCGCAGCAGAGATCAAGCACAGAGTCCGTTTCCGTTAACCGGAGCTTATTCCTGATATCCGTTACAATGAATTGTAGCACAGCCTCATCAATTTTTTTCTCCCGCGAAACCCTTCCCACCTGTTTTAGCGGGTCTTCTTCTGTCGCCGAAATCCCTTCCCAAAGCGTTAGCCAGTTCATACATTTTAGATTTGTTATCTCATTGTAAATAAAATATCACCTCAAAATAAAGAAAATCAAGTGTATTACCTGAAATTATACTGACAGATACTACATGAATATGCAAAACAATGATTTTTTTATCAATAATTTTTCAAAAAAACAAAAAAAACATATTGTATTTCAAAAAAGCGTATATTTACAACCTCTTTTAGAGGATGGCATATTTTTATTCAAAATCCAAAACTAGTATTTTTTTATGAAAAAAAAATTATCTTTTCTGGTTGCATTACTCATGGGATACCTGACGGTCAGTGCTCAGTGTACCACGACAAATGCAACAGGCTGCTCCTGCCCTGACGGCATTTCTACGAACTGCGATTTATTACCGGATATTACCTTAGGTGAGTATGGTTTCTGGAATGAATTGGGAGGTCCAAGTGAATACCCTCAGGTTTGTAACCCGCCCTGTAATGGCAATGACGGCAGACTGCGCCTTACCACTTCTACTCCCAATATCGGTCACGGGCCTTTAACCGTAGGCTCTGTTTCTATCTGGGTTTGTGACGGTGACACCTTGACTTCTTATCCCGGAACCTGCCCGGACGGAAGTGCCCCTCAGCAACTTGTAAAACAAAAAATCTATCACAAAGATGGCAATGTAATGACCAACTGGGAAAGATGGGCTGGCGGAATGACCTATCACCCCACACACGGGCATATGCATGTGGATGACTGGATTGTAATGACGCTCAGAACTCAGGACCCTACGAAGCCAGACCCCCGCGACTGGCCGATTATCGGAACAGGTAGCAAAATGGGATTCTGCCTCATGGACTATGGTAGCTGTAACACTTACAACGGACATTGTTTGGACAGTTTGGGCAATGTACTAACCGCTGTGGATTTTCCTAACTATCAGCTTGGCGGTGGTCAGTATAACTGCTCACCCGTAGAGCAGGGAATTTCTTCAGGATATACCGATATTTATCATGAAAATCTGGACGGAATGTGGATTGATATTCCTCCAGGGTTATGTAACGGAGACTACTTTGTAGTAGTTGAAGTGGATAAACACAACTTCTTTTTGGAAGTAAGAGATGATAATAATGTAATGGCGATTCCAATTACCCTTACCGAGCAACTTTCTTCCGGAAATGCAAGCACTACAATAGATTACAGCGGTGCATCTCATTTATGTGCGGGAGAAGTAGCTACCTTAGTAGCGAATACCGGCGGAAATCCTGCCCTTTCTTATCAGTGGTCAACAGGGGATACAACCCCTTCGATTGATGTAACTGCAAGCGGACAGTATTATCTTACCGCTACTTCCGCATGTGGAACCGCTATCTCTGATACGATTACCCTCGATGTTGAGCCTAATCAAGGCCCCGTAGTTCCCGGAGCGGATATTTGTGGTTCCGGAAGCGTAACGTTAAGTACAACGGCGACCGGTACAGTAAATTGGTATGATGCTGCAACCGGTGGTAATTTGGTTTATTCGGGTAACTCCTATACTACTCCTACGCTTACAATGTCAGAAAGCTATTGGGTAGAAACAGAAAAACTCTTCCCGGGGGGTACTGCTGCCGGTGGGCCGGTTGATAACACCTTCGGAGGCGGAGCCAATCATACGAATAATACCCGTTATCAGATTTTTGATGTAATGAAGCCTTGTACTTTGGTTTCTGTGGATGTTGTTGCAGCCTCAACAGGTAACCGTACAATCGCACTAATGGATGGCACAGGTGCTATTCTTGACTCAGTGGTTGTGAATATTGCGTCCACAGGACTCTCAACCGTTACACTAAACCTGCCACTTACCCCTGGTACAAACTATCGTTTAGGCTTGACACCTTCTTCTACCTTGGTAGATTTATATAGAAACAATGCTGGGGTAGTTTATCCGTATGCAATTGGTTCTTTTGCAGAGATTACCGGTTCTTCTGCCGGGGTAGATTACTATTACTGGTACTACAACTGGCAGGTAAAAGAAGATGACAAAATCTGCTTAAGCCCAAGAACTCAGGTGGATGTTGTAGTTAATGCAGCTCCGAGTGTTTCTATGAGCGGACTTGCGCCTTCTTACATCGCCAATATGCCCGCTGTAACCTTAACCGGTTCTCCCTCAGGTGGTACTTTCTCTGGTCCGGGTGTAACCGGAAATACCTTCAGCCCTGCGGCTGCCGGTCCTGGTGGTCCTTATACTATCACTTATTCCTATACTGACGCCAACGGATGTAGCGGAACCGCTACGCAAACCGTAGAAGTAGTATATGGAGTAGGAATTGATAACGAAAGCCTGCTGAAAGACATGCATGTATTCCCTAACCCCAATAACGGTACTTTCCACCTTACTTTTGATGTAATCCAAAACGCTGAAGTATCCGTGAAAGTAACGAATATCACAGGTCAGGTTGTATGGGAAGAAAAAGAAGGAGAATTATCCGGTTCTTTCAACAAAACCATTACACTTGATAAAGCTGCTGCCGGTGTTTACTTCGTGGAAATCCGCGCAAATGACGCATTCTACCGCATTAAAATGGTAAAAGAATAATCACGCTTTATTTTAGTTTTGTTAATTATATGCCAAAAGCTGTCCGTAATGGATAGCTTTTGGCATATAAAAATTATTTCACTTTTTATTTTCACCC
>JAIBAH010000134.1 GCA_019695295.1 Bacteroidia bacterium
TGTAATTTTACTGCTCATGACGAATAGTTTTGTTTTTTTTTGATTTGGTAGCTCAAATTTACAATTCTATTCGTCTTTTTTCCTCTTTTAATCCATTATTCACGTTACTTTAGTACGGTAGGCAAAGGCAATTATCGACTGAGTCCTTCTCAACAAACCACGGTTCTCAATATTGCGAATCAATGCCCTTATACAGGAGGGGAAGCGGTGTATCGCGCCCGGGCAATGCGGCTGCTTTTTGAGCCGGAATATCAGTATTCAGACTCTCTCGCCTGCGGGTTACAGAATATCGGATGGAGGAAAAAGGCGAATACTCCTACAAAAAGCACGATTCAGCATTGGGTAATTCCGAATCCTACGAGTGGAAACGTATTACTCCAATTGTCTGATGGGGTTAAGGAAGATACAGAATGTAAAGTATATGATATTCAGGGCAGGGTACTCTTCGTAATTCCGGTTTCAGCGGGAGGGAGTCAGGTTCATTTGTCCTTAAAAGAACTTTCGGCTGGGGTTTATTACTACTCTTTGTTTACAGAGGGAAAACAGTTAGAGGGAAAAATTATCCTCATCAAATAAGACAGGAAAATAGTATGAGAAACATAGTTTTGATTATATTAATGGTGGCAGGCAAGTTTTTTTGTGTAGGTCAGGGTATAGGAAATATATGGATAACAGGGTATGATGCGGATTATTCCTATCCTTATGGGCTTACTCAATGGGATTTTAATGGGGTTACTCCTGAATTTACCTACATAGACGGAAATCCCCCTGTGGGGCTTATCATGACGAATACAAGCATCTGCAAAGAAAATGGGGAATTATTATTTTACAGTAATGGGTTTGCGGTAATGAACTCAGGACACGATACTATTGAAAATGGGCTAATTCTTACTCCTTCTATGGTTCAGCCATATATTTGGAATGGATTTTGGGATGTAGGTTTGCAAGTTAATCAGTCTGTTCTTGCCCTACCCTTTCCAGAACATTCCGGAGAATATTCATTGTTTGAATCCATTCCTTATAAAAATCAGAGTAATGGCTGGGGGTATTGTCCCAAACTGTTGTACAATAAGGTGGATATGAATGCGAATGACGGGAGGGGAGCGGTAACAGTTCATGGGCTTTCGTTAATACAAGACTCATTGACTGGGGGGCAGATAACCGGGTGTAAACATGCTAATGGTCGGGATTGGTGGGTGTTGATACCTCGGACATCACAGGATGCGTTTTATAGTATGTTGCTTACACCCGAGGAGGCAGTCACTGTGGACAGTCAGCATATCGGTCAGCGATGGTTTAACAAAGGCTCCAATGGTCAGGCGTGTTTTTCACCGGATGGGAGCAAATATGCTTTTATTTTTCCGGGAGATGAAGGGGGGGACACCTTAGGTCAGGTATTTTTATTTGATTTTGACCGATGTACGGGCAGGCTGAGTAACCGCAGGATGTGGGATATTCCGCTTTATGATAGTACCTTTACATTGTGGGGGGCGGGGGGAGGGATAGCCTTTTCTCCGAATTCCCGTTATCTGTATGCAAACTCCGGTTTTCGTATTTTTCAATATGATACGGAAGTGGCGAATGTAGCGGCTTCTGAGGTTTTAGTAGCATATTACGATGGGTTTGTTTCTCCTTCACCTACAGGTTTTTTCTTTATGCAACTCGCTCCCAATGGGAAAATATATTTATGCACAGGTACCTCTGTGGATGTAGCACATGTGATTGAAAATCCGGATATAGGCGGCTTGGGTTGTAATGTAAATCAGCACGGAGCGCAGCTAATGAGTTATAATTGGGCAGCACTTCCCAATCATCCTAATTTTTATCTCGGTCCGCTTGTGGGGAGTGGGTGTGATACGCTCACTACGGAGATAATTCCTCCCGCTCCCTTCGGCTCCGCTCAGGGAACGGGAGGGGGAGGGGTCAAGGTGTATCCGAATCCGGCAAGGGACAGGCTTTTGGTTGAAATGCCCGGTAGTTGCAAGGCATGCCTTGCAACTACCATGGCCTTTGCGTTGATGGATATCCACGGTCGGGAAGTCTTGCGGCAATCCCTTACCGAAGAAAAAACCACAATCCCCGTTGTACATCTGCCCGAAGGAGTGTATATTTACCGAATCAAAACCGATAAGGAAGCGTATTATGGAAAAGTGGTTATACAACGTTAGGGAGAACGGGATTTATTTCGTTTCAAACAGCAACAATCCGGCGGATTTGCCTTCGGCTGCACTCAGGCAACAGTACCCGCCGGAGTTTATGGGACATTTCAACCGGAGGCAAGTATTACCGGTACAATTACCAGCCTCTTCCAAACAATTCGTATGCCTCCTTTTCGAGTTTCTCTCTATGCATAGGATGTGCAATACGAATCAATTCTTTGGCTCTTTGCGCCAGATTTTTGCCGTACAGGTCTGCAATTCCAAATTCAGTTACTACATAATGAACATGTGCCCGGGTGGTTACTACACCTGCACCGGATTTTAGAACCGGAACAATTTTCGATTCTCTTTTACCCGTTACAGAAGGAAGCGCGATGACGGGTTTCCCCCCTTCAGATAATGCAGCACCTCTGATAAAATCCATTTGTCCGCCTACCCCTGAATACATACGGCTTCCGATACTGTCCGCACAGACCTGCCCCGTTAAATCTACCTCAATAGCGCTGTTGATTGCCATAACCCGGGTGTTCTGACTCAGGATTCCCGGGTCGTTTACGAAAGAAACATCCAGCATGGCAATCATCGGATTGTCGTCTATAAAATCATATAATTTCCGGCTTCCCATCGCAAAAGAGGACACAATTTTGCCGGGATAGATGGTCTTCCGGCTCCCATCAATTACCCCCTTCTCAACGAGGGGCATAATCCCGTCCGAAAACATCTCAGTGTGTACTCCCAAATTTTTAAAACCATCCAAATACTGTAAAACTGCATTCGGAATCCCTCCAATACCCATCTGAAGGCAAGCACCATCTTCCACCAATCCGGCGATGTGTTTGCCAATAGCGGCTTCTACGGAAGATGGCACCCCAAAATCGTGTTCATACAAAGGAGTATCTACCCATACCATAGCCTTTATATCGGAGAGATGAATAATCCCATCTCCATGGGAACGGGGCATTTGAGGATTAACTTGTGCAATGACCACCTTTGCCATATCCACCGCAGCCCGGGTAATATCCACAGACAAACCCAAAGAACAAAACCCGTGTTTATCCGGTGGGGAAACCTGAATCAGGGCAACATCAAGCGGAAGAATTTTTTTGCGAAAAAGGGATGGAATCTCGCTCAGAAATACTGGAATATACTGCGCAAGCGTTTTTCCAATCATCGGGCGGATATTGGAACCAATGAAAAAATTATTAATCCGGAAAGATTTCTCATACTGAGGAAACGCATAAGGAGCATTTCCTTCTGTATGCAAATGGCAAATCTCCACCTCTTCCAGCTCACCCGAACGTCCTGTAAGTGCATCTATCAGTGCCTGTGGGGTAGCAGAACCTCCCTGTATAAACACCCTCTGTTTACTTTCCACCCACTGAACGGCTTCCTTTGCCGGAATATATTGTATTGAATCCATGGATTATTGTTTTGGTATCAGGGTGCAAAAATAACTTTTCTCATTGAAATTTCAGAAAAGAATTTCATTTCATTGTTTTTTTATGAATTTGTTAGATTCAGAATATTTCATTTAATTTGTGCTTTGCGTCTTTCTTACAGTGCTTTCTGATTGTATAAGAAAGCATGAAGAAGGAGTTTTACTGAAAACTTTTGCCAATATCCTTAATCATTGTAAAAAAATGAAACAGCCAAAATCCGGTTTACTAAAAGCGATTCTGCAAGCCTTTCATCAGACGATTACCCGTCAGAAGCCTCATACTTCCTTAAATCCCGGCGGAACGCCTTACTCCAGGAGAAAATTTATAACCGATACCGGTAAGGCACTTGCAGTTATCAGTGCAGGCTCTCTTTTGCCCCTGAGTGGCTGCGGTGATTCCGGCAATAATTCCAGCGACGCCCGACCTACAGACGGGGACGCAAATCAGCCGGTAAAACAGCACTTCTCGGTCGCGATTATTGGTGCAGGAATTGCAGGACTGAGTTGTGCGTGGCAGCTTCAGAAAAGCGGAATTCAGGCTACGATTTATGAAGGAAGTAAACGCAACGGAGGCAGAATCCTGACACATTACAATGATTCTCTCAGGGCAGGGATTTTCCCGGAGTTTGGCGGCGATTTTATAGATTCCAACCATGAAGAAATGATTCGTCTTGCTAAGGAATTTAATGTCGAACTCATTGACCTGGAAAAAGAACAGAAAGACAATAATTTATTTAAAGATATTTACTTCTTTGATAACAGAAATATCTCTGAAGAGGAAATTCTACGGGAGTTTTCAAAAATTGCCCCTAAAATAGCAAAAGACATCGAATCATTAGGAGAAAATTATGATACACCGGAAGCCGTAAAACTGGATAATACGCCCCTCGGGACTTATATTGACAGACTGAAATGCGCCCCCTGGCTGAGAGAGTTGCTGCATGCCGCATTTATTGCAGAATACGGACTGGATTGTTCAGAGCAATCTACCATTAACATGCTTTGTATGATCAATACTGAAACGGACAAGGGATTTCAGGTTTTTGGAGAAAGTGATGAAAAATACAGAATTAAAGGAGGAAATTCCAAAATCATAGAAGGGATTGTCAGCAGAATCGGGAAAGAAAAAATAAAAAACAATTATATGCTGACCCGGATTCAGGATGCCAATAATAATCAGTATTTGCTGGAATTTGAAAACGGTGAAAAAGTGACGGCAGACTATGTAATCATGACCATTCCCTTTACGCTTTTACGAAAAGTAACCCTCAATCTCAAAGACCTTACAAAGGAGAAAAAAGAATGCATTGATCAGCTGGGATACGGCAATAATACAAAACTTGCCCTCGTGTATGAAGGTACTCCCTGGCGGGATAAACCCAATAGTGCCATGGGTTATCTCTTCCACAAACAAATTGTAAACGGATGGGACAGCAGTCAGAATAAATCCGCAGACAATCCCTACGGGGCTTATGTCTGTTATTTTGGAGGGAAATACTCTTCTGTATTGCATAAGTTATCTTTCAAAAGCGAATTTGCTCCCCCTGAACATCTGTGGAGAACCCAGCTTCCGGAAGAAAAAATCAGCGAAATTACCACTGAGCTGGATAAAGTTTTTAAAGGCTCCAAAGCAAAGTTTGCCGGAAAGCATGTATTTATAAACTGGATTGACTATCCCTTTGCAAAAGGCAGTTACAGTTGCTACAAAACCGGTCAGTGGACTACCATTTCCGGAATGGAAGCGGAACCGGTTGGAAATATCCTCTTTGCAGGAGAACATTGCAGTGCGGATTTTCAGGGATTCATGAACGGTGCCGCCGAAACCGGAAAAGCCGCCGCAGAAGCCCTGATCATAAAAGTAAGAGCCGGAGCCAATACACCGGGGTAAATAGAGAAATTAACCCGACGGTTTTTCCGCTGTATGAAAATGGTCAGAGCATTTTTATATGGCACCGGAAGCAGCGGCAGTCATCTGAAGGTGAGTAAGAATATACACCCCCAATCCCATCAGGAAAACCGTATCCATTCCCTGAGTAAGTGCATTATTGACTTCAATCACGATATTATAACCTGTCCATTTCATCGAAACATGAAAGATAATCAGTTCATGGCCTTTATCGTCTGTCCAGATATATTCCGTTTTGGTCCACATCGACTTGTTTTTGAAGGTAAGTTTGAGGTCAGGCGCATTTCTCATGCGTAACTCATAACTCATGGAAAGCCCACCTTCCACTATCGCAATTTCCTCACCCGAAGCCACTTCAAATACAGCGTATTCATTCACCAAAGCACCGCCAAGCTCCAGCGACCATTTTCCTGCAGCTGTTTCCAGCGTTGATTTTGTCATACTCCAGGTGCCAAAAACCAGCCGGGCAACGATTTCCTTATCACGAAGGATATTCGTATCGTACCGCCACATGGAAAGCCTTTCGCATTCAAATTTTGTGAAGTTCAAAGAGTGTATTTCTGCCATACAGAGAGAGATTAATGATGTAAATTAGCCCTGCAAAGATACAGCGAAAAATGATATTACGGAAAATTGTCGCATTTACGGGGTAAATTAATTTTTTATTTAAAAAAATGATGTTGTATATCAGCTATTTAATTAAAATATAGCCCGAAGATTTTATTTTCGGATGATTTTCTTTGAAAAAAACAGTAAATTGCAGCACTTTTATTAATTTTACAATATTCAAAATTCCACCATTTATCCATTACAATAATATGGCCCGTAAACAGAATCTATCCGGATTGTTAATTTATTTTGTATTCGCATTCATTTCTTTTAGTCTGCTGACTTCCGCTTCCCCTCTTCCCTCAGGCTCTCCTGCTGAAATACTGGCTTCTCCCGATAAGGCGCATGAAATGAGTAAAGGAGTCGTTATTCTGCTGATTGTTCTGGCACATCTTACGATTCTGGGATTGATTCCCCTGATATTGGCCGCTATGTGGAAAATATTTGAAAAGGCGGGAGAAAAGGGCTGGAAATCCCTGATACCTTTCTACAGTACTTATGTCTTAGCCCGGATTGCCAATACACAGCCATGGGTAGGAATCACTGCGGTTGTAGTTTCAATTGCAAGTTACCTTCTCTCCAATGTTCAGTCACTCATTCTGTCCGGAGGGGGAACCGTTCCGCTGGCACTTAATCTTTCAGGAGCAAGCCTTGGATTAGTGGGGCTTATCACCAATATTTTTATTTCCATGGGCCTGGCAGAATCTTTCGGAAAAACAACCCTGTTTGGCTTGGGATTACTCCTTTTGCCTACCATTTTTTATCCGGTTCTGGCATTTATGGGTGCACAATACGGAGGAAAATCAAAGTAAAGCAAAAAACCGGCAGGATTGACGCTATTCGAGGCTCAGGGAAAGACGCCGCTAATGCAGTATTTATCCATAAGGCCTGTCGCTCCTCAGAATTAACAAGAAAACACAACTCTTTGCCCCTTTTAAGAGTTTATCTGAAAAATCATTACGTACACTCTTTATGGAAAAAATCATCCGTCAGTTAAACGAACTGGAAGCAAGGATTCCGGATTGTGACAAAATTAACCCCGCTGTTTCCGCTGCTTCCGTCGGGTGGCATATAGAACACGTTCTTCTGGCAACGGGTAAAGTCATTGATGCTGTCAGCGCATCAGACCCCGGGATGTATAAATGGAAATTTAATAAAAACCGGTTGATTGTATTTTTCCTCAACAAAATCCCAAGAGGAAAAGGCAGAGCACCCAAACCTTCTGTTCCCAAAGGAGAAACAACCCGGGAATCCCTGACCGAAAGCCTGGAGAAAACCCGTTCCAGAGTACCCAAACTCTCAGGCTTACAGCCTAATCATTACTTTGACCATCCGGTATTCGGTAAAATCAACCGGAAACAAACCCTGAAATTCCTGAAAATGCACCTCGAACATCATTTGAAGATTATCCGGGAGATTGTGAGGTAGTAGGGGAGGGATTGATAGGAAAATTGTCTTTAGTACTTCGTTTTGATTTATATATCCCGTTCAACACCCGGGTTTATCTCTTCGTGCTGTTGTTTGTAAGACACTTACGACGGCACGAAGGGATTTTTAACGCTCGCAAATGTGTGTTTTGAAGGATACAAACAGCAACATCCTCCTCCCGTAATTACTTTTTTTAGAATATAAAAAATAAACGCACTGAAACGTTTTCAGAATAAACGCTGTCGTTCTCTCTGCTGAATCTCGTGTTTCATATATTTCGATATAATGTTTTTTTATTAAAAAATAATATAAAAATAATAAAATAATATTTTTTTTTGTTTAATTTTGTGGTTTAGAATTTAGTGTTTACTCTTGTCGGTATTACAATGAAAAGGATGAAAAATGTAAATAATTAACTATCAAATGACTGGAAAGATTTTGCCATTCTGTTTCGGGGACTGCCTTTTCGTTCAAAGATTGAAAATGAATTACAATAAAGTTTAATTATTCAATAAAAATTACTGTTAAATTCAATTATTAAAATGAAGACAACACTTGGTTTAAAAATTTGTAAAATGGGTGTCTTTTTTCTGTTACTGACACTCTCGAAATCGGGCTTTTCACAGAAAACGGATTGGGTTGATGTATTTGATCAAAGAAGCGGTTCTTTTTATGAGGTTCGTAAGGATTTTGTGAATGCATGGAAGGAGCGTAAAGTAACAAAAGGGAAAGGATACAAAGTCTTTAAACGATGGGAGGCTTTTATGGAACCCAGAGTTTTTCCTTCAGGCGATTTGACCCTCCCTTCTACAACCTATGGAAATTATATGGAGTGGCAAAAATCCGGCAATCTGAGAATGCAGGATGGAAATGGGACTGTGAACACATTCAGTACTGCAAATTGGACACAATTAGGGCCAATAGGTAAACCCTCCACCCCGCAATATCAGAGGACAGGAGCGGGCAGAATTAATTTTCTACGCTTTCTTCCCGGAAACAACAATACGCTGTTTGCAGGAGCTCCGGACGGAGGATTATGGAAATCCACTAATGGAGGGTCAAGCTGGACTACTAACACTGATTTTCTTACTGTAATAGGGTGTTCAGATTTGGCAATAGACCCCAATAATACCAATATTATGTATCTTGCAACCGGAGATATCGCAGGGGACAGAAGGAGTATCGGGGTGTTAAAATCTACTGACGGCGGGCTAACCTGGAACGCAACCGGATTGTCATGGGCAGCAAGTCAGGGATATAGAATAAGCCGTATGCTTATGGATCCCTCCAATTCTTCTGTTTTACTGGTGGCTACGAATGGAGGAATTTTCAGAACAACCAACGGCGGGACTAACTGGAGTCATGTCAGATGTTGTGATATTTATAAAGACATGGAATTTAAGCCCGGTGACCCCAATACTGTTTATGCCGGAGGGAGTACATTCTGGAAAAGTACAAACAATGGTGCCAGCTGGACACAGATTACCACCGGCTTGCCTTCTTCAAATGTTCAGCGGATTGCAATTGGCGTTTCTGCCGCAGACCCATCTGTTGTTTATGCGCTATTGGGAAGAGCGGATGATCAGGGTTTTTTAGGAATGTATGCATCTACGAACAGCGGTACTTCGTTTTCGCTAAGGTCTTCTACTCCTAATATTCTTGGGTATGAAACGGATGGCTCTGATGCCGGAGGACAGGCTTTTTATGATTTGGCCATTACTGTTTCTCCAACCAATGCAAACCTGGTAACTACCGGAGGGATTAATCAGTGGCAATCTTCTGACGGAGGCATTAACTGGGATTGTAAAACCTATTGGTATGGGGATGGCATTACAACCCCTCCCTTTGTACATGCAGACGTACATGATTTGGTTTATTTGCCGGGCAGCAGCACTACCCTTTTCTCTTGTAATGACGGGGGGATTTTTAAAAGCACAGACAATGGTACAACCTGGACTGATATTAGCAATAATCTGTCAATTGCTCAACAAACTGAAATTGGGCTTTCTCAGACAAATAGTAATCTCTATATAGCTGGACATCAGGATAACGGTACTAATTTACATTCAGGTTCATCATGGGGTAATATTTACGGAGGAGACGGAGGCGATTGTTTTATCAGTCATGGAAGCAATGACACGATTTATTTTTCCTATATATTGGGGGATTTTCATCGGTCAGATGATGGCGGTCTTACAGAAAATACGATTACCACAGGACTATCCGGTAGCTTTGATTTTTACAGTAAGTGGTATCAAGACCCTGTGAAATCCAGTCATTTATGGGCTGCCGGGAATGAGTTTCTATTCAAATCAACCAATAAAGGAAATAACTGGACTCAATTGGATTTTGGATATGGTAGTGGTTCAATTCAGGCAATAGCGGTTGCTCCTTCCAATACAAATATTGTGTATGCGATTAATGCAGATGCCGTATCTAAATCTACTAATGGAGGGGTACTTTTTTCCAGCGATGTCACCGGAACATTGCCTGTTGGAAGTGCTGCCTTAACGGATATTGTGGTTTCAAATACCAATCCTGACAAAATATGGGTTTGTTTTTCAGGTTATAGTTCTGGCAATAAAGTCTTTAAATCTACCAATGGAGGGCTAACCTGGGTTAATATTTCTTCGGGATTACCCAATTTGCCTTTTAATTCTTTGGTTTATGTAAACAACAGCGGTGCAGACGCAGTATATGTTGGGGGAGATATCGGAGTGTACTATATTGATAATAATCATTCCTCATGGCAGGCATTTTCTACAAATCTGCCGAATGTGGCTGTTCGTGATCTTGAAATTCAGTATGCTACCGGTAAAGTCAGAGCAGGAACTTACGGTAGAGGAACCTGGGAAAGTCCATTGTTTGTACCCGTTACAGCCAATGCAACTGCGGTATCTTCTATCCTTTGTCCGGGAAATACAACAAGTATTACTGTTGGTGCAACGGGAGGAACCCCTCCCTATTCAGGGACGGGTGTATTTTCCAATGTAGGAGTAGGAACGCATAGTTATACCGTAACCGATGCAAATAGTAATACCTCCTCTGTGAGTATTACGATTTCCGCTGCGGGAGCTTATGGATTTGGGGTTGTGCCCAGTGTTTCTGATAATACTCAGGCTACAGCAGAAATTAATGATTGCAATCCTAATTATACGGTTTACTGGAGAAGGAATGTTGCCAACTCTGTGTGGAGTTCTGTATCAACCTCCTCCAATACTCCTGTGCTTTCCGGTCTGATTCCTGCAACCGCTTATATGGCTTACGTCGTAAATAGTTTGAATCAGGTTAGCCCAATCGTAAATTTCGTAACTTCAGGAACGCCTGTTTGTGGAACTGCGCCAACCGGACTTACCGCTTCCGTTAACTGTAATCAAATAACTGCCAGCTGGAATGCGTCAGGGTATGCCGGATTTACTTCTTATTTTCGCCAGGTCACGCCCAGTTTAATGAGCGGTAGCGGAGGAGTTACTACTACTGCTTCCCGGACGATGACTATTCCCGCCTCTTCTTATGGGCAGCAATTTGAAATAAGCGTAGCGGGAAAATGTGGTAATCAGTATTCGATATATTCTAACCCGGTTTATGCTTCTGTTCCAGACCCGCGCCCGGCACAGCCTACCAATTTAACTTTTTCAGGGGTTACTTGTAATGCGATTCCTGTCAGTTGGAATGCAGTACCCGGTGCGATTGGTTACAGAGTCGTAGTGAAGAATCCTTCCTCCAATTCTATCCTTTCCAATATATTCACCACCAACACAAATTATACAAGGTCTGGCGTAGCTGCGAATTATACCTATGAGGTTTGGGTAATTGCTATTGGATGTAACAACCTTAAAGGGGGAGAATCTCAACACTTCAATGTTCAAACCTGTACAGGAAATACCAGCCCTGTCGGAGTTCCCCGTTTATTAGATACGGAATTGGAAGAGTATGATGATTTACAGAGTTTTGAAATGGATGAAGTTACATTGAATACAGAAATGTATGTTTATCCTAATCCGGCAAATCAAAATATTTCTGTTATGCTTAACCATCAGTTTACCGAAAATCCATTACTCACAATCAGCAATGTATATGGACAGATAGTTTACGCTGAAATCCTGAGTTGTGAAACGAAAGAAATTATAAAAGAAATCAATCTTTTACCATTCACGGAAGGAATTTATATTATCAATGTCTCTGGCAATGATAAAGAACTCGTTCAGAAGTTTTTAAAGATAAATCCATAAAATAA
>JAIBAH010000017.1 GCA_019695295.1 Bacteroidia bacterium
AAAGGATGAACCGTCAGGTTTGTGGTGATGATGCTGTCACAACCCCACATATTGGTAAGGGTATCCAGATATATACCGGATACATTGTAGGTATTTCCTCCTATACTGATACTTTCTCCCTGACAAATAGAGACGTTCCGGGAAAAATAATTAACCGGATTTACCGTAAGAATAGTGGTGACAGTACTGTCAAATCCTGCGGTACTCGTAAGCGAATCCACGTAAGTTCCCGATACGGTATAGGCACTGTTCCCAACCCTGAAGGTATCTCCCTGACAGATAGTCGTCTGCTGATTGATATCGAAACAGGGGTTAAGTTGTATTCTGATTGAGTCTTCTGCACTGCACCCGTCAGAATTCGTAACCCTGAGATGATATACATAAGCGGTATTCGTTATATTGAGTGGAATTACCGCATCAGAAACAGGAGAGTGAATATCCGGGGTTACACTTGCGGGAATCCATTCATAATAGTCGTTGCCGATAGGAATAGTAAAATCCGTAAGGTTAACATTTACGATTCCGGATGAACCCGCAGGAACACAAAAGGCAGTATCGGGCCGCATGGAAGGAACAATCGGAAAAGGAGCAATGGAAATAGTGACAGAATCAGAAGTATTACAGCCCGTTGAGTCGGTTGCCGTTACGATATAGGTGGTGGAAACAGAGGGCGTTGCTACCGGGTCCGGAATATTGGGGTTGTTCAGTCCGGTAGCCGGTGTCCATGAATAATTTACATTGCTTACTCCCGCTACGTTTGCATGCAAAGGTACGCTCTGATTTGCACAGATGATGGTGTCATTCTCTGCAATCTGAACGTTTTTCACTTCCACATGTAATGTATCCATATTGGCACAACTCGGGCAATTGTAAGTAATCACCTTATAGGTTGTGGAGACTGAGGGAGAAGCTACAGGGTTCGGGCAATCATTACAACTCAGACCGGTAGAAGGAATCCATAAATACCGGGTCGCGATAGAGGGTCCGGAGGTTTGGCCGGGATTATCATATCCTGCTGCCAGTAACTGTACCGAATCCCCTTTACAAATTGCGATATTTTGCGAATTATTCTGAGGAATCTCAGCGTGAGTATAAATGGGTTCGAAAGTAAGTTCCAGTAACGGGCGGAAATTACCCACAGGATTATCACTGGAAGCCATATAAATCCTCCGGTAAGTCTGTTCGACCTGAAGTTCATGACGGAATCCAAAGTTTCCGGTATTAATCTGTTGCTGAACGAGTCCGGTTACATTCAGGTTGGGGATACCGTTGCTTCCGGTGACCTGAGGGATTGCAACGGCTCCTGCGGCAATTACTGCAGGCTGATTATTCCAGGTAATCCCATATTCATCCCAGTTGGAAGCGGCATTGCTCAGCCAGGATTCATTCTGGCCGGATTGCAGATTAGCCCCCACTGCGGGGTCGTATGTCAGAGTAAGCCTTCCGTCCAGCAGATTGGCCGTATTACAAATATCTTCCAGATCAAATTCCAAAAATGTCCTCAGGGTTCCCGGATTACCATTCCATGTCCAGGTCATTGTATAAAGATATATATCAGCAGCACTATTGGTATTTGTGCTTGCATCCAGAGAATACACACAAGCGTCTTTCCCCTTTTGAGGGCCGGGTTGAAGGGTATGTTTACATTCGTTCAGGCCGGTAATCGTAATCTGACGCGAAAAAGTATCCGTAGCGCAGGCACTGATTGCGTAAAGCGTTACAGTGTAATTTCCGGGAAGAGCATAAATATGAACCGCATTCATCATTGTATCCGTTGAGCCATCTCCGAAATCCCAGGAATAAAAAGCTGCGCCCAGTGAGTTATTGATAAACGCAGCAGTCAAAACATTGGAAACTACGTCAAAATCAGCTACAGGTACGCCGCATGCACTACAGATAGAATCCGGAATAACCGGAGTATAACTGTTTTCAGTTGATGCATATACTACGGGAGTGTAGTTTTGAATCAGAGTAAGGCCCGCAATGGTAACCGAAGGCGACAGCGTCGTGACCCCTAATGTAGCATCCGTCGCATGACAGTCCCAGTATCCGGTGGAATCCGATTTTACGATATATACATCGTCCAGCCCTGCTCCAAAACTCTGAGTGGAAGCAGTAGCTACAAAACCGCAGTCTCCGGTAGCATTCATATTAATTACTTCCCCGTCATTGAGGATTCCCCCCACCGATTTTGCCCATAATAAGTCCCCATCCTCATCAATCCTGAAAACAAGCATCTGATTCTGAAAGGAGTCTTCTCTGCTTACTCCCGCAATGGCAAAAGAACCATCACACAAAGGCACTACGCTATACGCAACGTCCTGCATACTTCTGCCGTACTTTTTAGCCCACTGAAGTGCGCCGTTACTGTCCGTTTTTATGACAAACATATCCGTTACGGTGCTCCCGAAATTCTCAGTGCTCCCTACTGCAAGGTAACCATTATCCTGAGTAATACAAACATCATACCCATAATCATTCGCTGTACCCCCATAATTTCTTGACCATATTACCCCTCCGGAAGGATTGGTTTTGGTAAGCGATAAATCATACAGGCCGGCGGTTGCACCACTGCTCCTGCTGTATCCGGCGGTAATATGTCCGTTCCCGGGCGTTATTTGGGAGTGAAAAGCATATTCATAATTATTGACCTGATAAATATTGAGCCAGACAACATTGCCGTTGGTTCCATCGAGCTCCGCTACAGCCTGCCCCCCACTGTTAAAATTCACAGCATGAGCGGCTGTACCCGTTACCAGCAGGTTCCCGGTGTTTAGCTCTTTTATATCGTACCAGTTTCCAAAGATAGCCCCACCGGCGGAGATGTATTCGTAGTGTTGCTCCCACTGAAACACCCCGTTCAGGTCTGTTTTTACAATATAGGTTCTTCCGGCCTGACCGATTGACCTTGAGCCTACAGCGACGTATCCGTTACTGACTTCTTCTACGCTGATGAACAATCCTCTGTCGGTATCTCCATAGGTTTTGAACCACTGAATTGTGCCGGTATTATCCAGTTTTGCCATAAAAGCATCATAATCTCCGGCACCATAGCTGAACGTTCTGCCTACTACAATATACCCGCAATCAGTAGTTTGCTTTATAGAATAAGGAGTATCATGATTATTCCCTCCGAAAATCTGCTGAAAATTAGGAGTATTGACACAACTTGTGGCAATAATCACATCGGCATTCCCCGAAATCACACCACTGCACTGAGCACTCTGCATACTAACGAGCGTATAGTTTGTAGTTATAAGAGGAGAAACCGGTATCGTATAGGAAAAACCGGGGATACCGTTGACAGGGTAGTTCGTTGTTCCGTCGGTATAGACAAAAGAAAAAGGAGGCGTTCCGGTAAAATTAAACTGAAGGAAAGCGGTATTTCCCGGATTAATTGTGCCCCCTCCACTGATAGTTGCCGTTGGTTGGGCAACAGTAATATAATTAGTTTGCACTAAGGTATCGCTTCCGAGTGTATTGGTTACGATGAGGGATACGGTATAGGTACCATTGGTACTGTAGGTTACTACCGGATTCTGAAGGGAAGAGGTAGCGGGAGTTCCGCCCGGAAATGACCAACTCCAGGTAGTAGGTCCGGCATAGCTGATATCTGTAAACTGTACGGCAGTTCCCTGACACACATTCACAGAGGAGGCTACAAACTGAGCCACGGGCGGGCCACTCATACAGAGTAAAGCCTGATAGGCATTAATCCTGCCGGTTCCAAGCTGACCGGTAAAAGTGGGATTTACTCCATAAATATTGTCAGTGGTCGTTTTTAAACAGTTTTCCACAAAATCTGCATCTTTAGACAGATTGTAACTTCTCATTAATCCGCACAGGCCTGCTACTAACGGGCAAGCCATAGAGGTACCGCTCAGGTTACCGTAAGAAGAGGTGCTGCCGGCAAGTGTACTGTAAATATTCACTCCCGGAGCAGTGACATCAATCGTAGATCCGTAGTTGGAAAATGAGGCTTTGGCGTCATTATTATCAGAAGCCGCTACACTGATGACGTGATTATAGGAAGCCGGGTACATGGGAGCGCTGGTATTGCTGTTGCCTGCTGCGGCTACACACACAATGTCATTGGCATAGGCGAGGTCAAAAATACTCTGATTGGTAGCCGAAAATACGGAACCTCCCCAGGACAAGCTGATTACGTCTGCATCCGCTGCAATAGCATAAAGAACTCCTGCATAGGGATTGGTAAGTGACGGTCCCGGCGTAGCATCCGCAAGGGTTTTGACAGGAATGATATGAATATTGAAGCCAATAGAAGAAATTCCTGTACTGTTATCCGTAGCAGCGGCTACAATCCCTGCACAATGTGTCCCGTGTGTAAATACGCTGTTGGTAGTAGAAGCTGCCGGAGGCTCAGGATTATTGTCATTGTCTGCAACGTCCCAGCCATTTACATCGTCAATATACCCATTGCCTTCATCATCTACCCCATTTCCGGGTATTTCCAGCAGGTTTGTATGAATATTGGGTTGTAAATCCTGATGTGAAGATAAAATTGCATCATCTACAACCGCTACTTTTACCTTATTTGAACCCTGATAGATATCCCACGCGGCAGAGGCGTTAATTTTTGCCAGATTCCACTGAAGCGAATAGTCAGGGTCGTTGGGTGTGTAATACACTTCATTGACAGGGATAAATTCTGCATAATTGACATTGGGTGTACCGGATAATTCAGCGATAAATAAATCCAGCGATTCCGGTTTATTAAAATGTATGATATAGGTTCTTTTTAGTTTTTCCAGAACAGGCCCGGACTTTTTACTTAAACGGGCAGGATTAAGCCGTAAAAACGGGTTCTCAATTTCGGTTACTTCATATTTTTCAAAAACCGCTCCCAGTGTGCCCATGTCAGCGTAACTCCAGCCCTCGGGTCCTTTTTTTCCTAAAGGCAGATTTTCACTGAATGTAGGGCTCAACTGAAGATATAACTTATCCGGCTCTATATTTTTCTGACCATAAACGAATGTCAGAGAGAGGAGCAGAGTGGCTATAATTATACTTAATTTATTGTACATAGTATTTGTGATTTATCCCTCAAATATACCTGTAAATCTGTCTTCTATTTAAAAAAAATACCAAACGGTTAAAAATATTCCTTCAACGGTCTGAAATTGCTTTTGAATGAAAGCCTTTACCCCAATTCCCTAAGTGAAAAAAAATTTGTGGATTACGAAAATAGCCCTACTTTTGTGGCTTTGAAAAATTATTTAACCAATCTTAACACTTTTAAAAAATTATTGGAATATGGAACAGTATCAAAAAAAACTGGATGAATTAGTAAGTAACATTATTTTGTTTGCCCCTCGTTTAATCACCGCGCTTGTGGTTTTAGTCGTGGGTTTATGGGTAATCGGCCGCCTTACAAAATGGATTCGCAGGGGAATGTCTGTCAAAGAATATGACCCGACGATTCAACGGTTTTTATCCGGCTTAATAGATATGCTGATGAAGGCAATGCTGATCATCAGTGTGGCTTCTATGCTGGGGATAGAAACTACCTCTTTTCTTGCCATTCTTACTTCTGCCGGATTAGCCATAGGGTTAGCGTTGCAGGGAGGTCTTTCCAACTTTGCAGGAGGGGTTTTATTATTAATTTTTAAACCTTTCAAAGTAGGGGACAAGATTGAAGCTCAGGGTATAAACGGAAGAGTTCAGGAGATTTCCATTTTTACGACTACCGTAATTACTGCTACCAATAAAACAGTTATTATCCCTAACGGGCCTTTGGCAAACGGCATAATTACCAATGAAACCGCAAAAGGAAGCATGAGAGTAGATTTGAGGGTCAATATCCCAAGAGATGCAGATATTGACCTGGCAAAAAAAGTTATTCTTCAGGCCATGCGAGATACTCCGAATGTCCTCTCTGATCCGGCTCCCGGAATAGGCGTCTCGGTACTTGCAGATGGATTGACTACCTTTGATATTATGCCCTATACCGAAGAGCAAAATTACTGGGAAGTATATTATGGCGTTTTGGAAAATGTGAGAAAAGCCATGATTGCCAATAATATTCCTTCTCCGGTTCCGGTTCAGATTGAGATTCATAAAGAAGCCTGATGCAGGGGATAATCCCTGCGGGTTTCTTCAATAAGACATAAGGATTTCAGTAAATCCGTAATTCAGGTTATCATAAGCCAGAATTACGGATTTTATTTTACCTGTAATCAGGCACTTAAACTAATTACCATATTTATGGTATTTTTTATATTTGCTATCCGGTTTAGTTTTGCACCTCAAAAAATATTAATTATCACTATTAATATTCAGTTGAAACAAACAAATGGGTAAATAATTTGTGGTACTGGGGAGTGACTGGTCTCTTTATGTTTTTTATGCAGCTGAATTTTTCAAGTTAATCTAATTGTAGCCAAGTGGGGGCAAGCCCCCACTTTTTTGGGTATTAAAAAAAGATGTAACTTTACAGTAATTTTATATCAGGGATATATTGAAACTTATCTGAATGCAGGAGTACCTTCGTAATATTCTGTTTGTAGTTTTTGGACTGCTTACCGGAACCGTATCCGGACAGGTATCCCGTCTCTATACAACTGAAGATGGTATGTCTGCCAACTGGGTTCATTTTGTTTCAGAAGATAAATTAGGTTTTTTATGGGTAGGTACTACAGGAGGATTGAATCGTTTTGACGGAAAAAACTTCGAGGTTTATTCGGAAGATGCCGAAAATCCTGAACACCGGCTGAAAAACGGAGAGGTTTACTTTGGCCAAGGGGATAATGATGGCTATTTTTGGGTAGGAACTTTGACACATCTTGAAATTATTGATATCAATACGGGAAAAATCAGTTTTTCCATTAGTTTCAAAGACCTTTTTAATTCCCGGTTTGGAAGTGATAAATTGGCAGGGGAAGTCTTTTTTTATATTAATCCTGCGAATCGTTATTTTTTAACCTTTAATGGATTTTTATTTGAACTGAAAAGAGAAGGAGAATTACTTACCTATGATTTAATCAGCGATTATATCTTCAAATCCAAATTAAAGTTTGCAGAGGCGAAAGATGGAGGTATCATCATTTATTCTGATCGTTATTGTATCAGGCTTGTCCCTGAGGGTAAAGAATGGAAAAAAGAAGAACATATTGTATATGACGATAACCCCTCAGAATATCTGCATAGAATAGTATTAATGATATACGGGGTGAATTCAGATAATCTGTTTACCCGAAGGGATGATTTTGGGCGTTCAGAACCTTTTCGGTTTTCTGCTGAAATTTCTCCCTTTTTTTTCTTTCGAAAAGATAAAAATAACAGAATATGGTTTTACAACCAACAGAATCTCCATCTGCTGGATATTAATAAAGGATTTGTCTATGATTATTCTGACCTGACTACTGACCAGATTGCAGGAAGCCTGATTTATTCATTACATTCTTCAAGCAAAGACGTTATCTGGTGCGGATCATTCACAGGGTTATTGAAAATCTCTAATCCTTTCCCTGTTTTTGAAAAGGTATTTGACCGAAAAAACTATGAAAACTCGATGAAAATTATCAGTTTAAGAGGGATAGCCTTTGATACTACGGGCAACGTATATTTACCTGCCGCAAATCAAATCTTCAGGTTTAATCGTTTCCGGCAGGAAATAGACTCCATTCAACTCTATAATCCTTCAAAATTATGGGTATCAGGTCTTTTTCACATATATATAGATGAAGAACAAAAAATATGGATATGCGGGAATAACGAGTATATGTTCCAGATTCAGGTTACGGGAAAAACGTTTCAAATCGTTAAGGATCAGTATTATAATATAGGGGCAGGGCATTTCCTCCCAATCGGAAACGGGAAATTCTGGACAGCGGGGCAAAACTTTGGTCTTTTGGACACGAAAACGCATCTCTTTAAACCCCATCCCCTCACAGATAGTATAGCGAAATCATTACCTGCATCCGCTATTAGCTTTATCTACAAGGCTTCAGATGGAAGTATTTGGCTGGGTGGCATAGATATGGTATATCATATTCCGGATCCTGATTGCTTTTCTATGGAAGGAATAAGAAAATATTCTCAGCAATCCCAGCCAGAATACAGGATTGTCAGTAACCGTATGATTTCAGAAATCAGGGAGGATTCAAAACATAATATATGGATAGGTACCAAAGGGCAGGGAGTTTACAGAATTAATTCACAAGGGAAAGTGGATTTGCATATTGGAAAAAAAGAAGGATTAAGCAACAATATGATTGCGGGCATTCTTGAATCAGAAAATGGAAATTTATGGATTTCTACCTTTAACGGGCTTAATGAATACAATCCCAATACCGGTAAGTTTCGGATATACTTCAAAAGTGATGGCATTACCCATAATGAGTTTAATATTTACTCAGCGGCAAAAGACAGCAGCGGCAGAATGTTTTTCGGCGGTGTAAACGGGCTTACTTTTTTTCACCCCAATGACTTTACTGATATCGAAGAAAAGAATGAATCATTCCATCTGGTTTTTACAGCGATAACCTGTTATGCCGAAGCTCAAAAAAAAACCATTTCTTTGCTGAAAAACCAATCCAGTTCACAGACGATTTATCTGAGCCCTTATGACAGACTTTTGAATCTGCAGTTTGCCCTTTTGAATTATGTCAATTCAGAAGCCAATCAGTTTGCCTACAAAATCGGAGGAATCTCCGACGAATGGATACTTCTGGGCAATAAGTCTGAAATTCAACTGCCGTATTTATCCGAGGGCAAGTATTATATATACATACGCGCAAAAATAGCCAACGGCGACTGGAATAAACAGGAACTCAAACTGGAGGTGAACGTAAAAGCCGTTTATTACAGGACATGGTGGTTTTTTCTGCTGCTTGCGGGCGCATTGGCCGGAATAATCATTGCACTCTACCGGTATCAGGTTCTGCTTCTCCAAAAAAGACAACAGGTCAGGACTGATATTGCCGCCGACCTACACGATGAGGTAGGCTCATTATTGACACGACTTTCCATGCAGGCCGAAATGCTACAGTTTCTCCCGGTTGAAAAAGTTAGCCTTAAACTTACCGAATTAGCCCGGACAAGTAAACTGGCTATATCCTATATGAGAGACATTATATGGTCTGTGGATGCAAAGAATGACAGTATAAGAAATCTCATTTCCAGATTAGAAGAGCAGATGGAGGCAGATTTGACTCCCTTAAATATTGATTATAAGCTGGATATTCAATGTAATAGCCTTCAGGCAAAAATCCCCCCTGATTTAAGGCAAAACTTTTTCCTTATTTTCAAAGAGGCAATTCACAATATTGTGAAACATTCTCAGACTCATTCAGTGTTTGTAAAACTGCTTCATAATGAGGATGAACTATGTCTGATAATCGAGGAGAAGCATGAGTTCCTGAATCCTTCAGAAGAAAACAGAAAAGACAAAAAACAGACTTCCGGAAATGGCCTTAATTACATGAAAATGAGGGCTTCCCGTATCAAGGCGGAACTGACTATAGATAAAAATACATGGACAATCATTTTAAAGAAAAAATTCAGAAGATTATACATTCTGAAAAAGTACCTTGCATTGAAAAAATTAATAAAGAGCAATCCGTTTTGGAAATAAAATTTATACTATGTAGTTAGTATTGTTTTTTTGTTTTAAATATATTATTTTTGTTGCCTAATAGAAAAAGTAATGATTAAAATTGTTCTTATAGAAGACGATAACGGTATAAGAGAATGCCTTGCCGATTTCCTGAATATGCAGCATGATACGAAATATCAAACACGGTGTATCGGTAGTTTTAGCTGTCTGGAGGATTTTTTGAAAAATAAAGATGAATATTCAGAAGCAAATATCGTATTACTCGATATTAATCTTCCCGGAATGACAGGGCTTACAGGTATTAAATACATCAAAGCCGCGCTTCCGGATACAGATATTATCATGCTTACAATTCACAATAACAGCGATGTCGTTTTTCAGGCTCTGTGTGCAGGTGCTACAGGATATCTGCTTAAAGGAGCCTCTCTTCCTTTTATTCTTGACGCTATTATCCAGCAGTATGAAGGAGGGGCTGCTATGTCTCCTTCTATTGCCCGCATGGTGATATCCACATTTGGTCCCAAAATACAAAACAAAAATAACACATTTACCGGGCATTCCGCCCTTTCCACTCTTACACCCCGTGAACTTCAGGTAGTTCAGGCACTGGCTGACGGTCTTAGCTATAAATTAGTGGCAGACAGGCTTCAGATTTCAACGAAAACTGTTCCTGTATTTATTAAAAATATCTACACAAAACTTCAGGTGAACAGTAAATCAGAAGTTGTTTCTATCTATCTTAGAAATCAGCTGAAATTATGATTACTTTTTTTTCAAAATTAAGCTAAATTACTTAATATGAATAATTTATATTTATATAAATTCAGATTACTATAAATATAGTATTGTTGCTGATAATAATTTCCTATTATTTTGTACTCAATTCTTTTTATATTAATGACTTGGATTTAATTTAATAAAATATCTGTGAAGGAAATGAAGCATAATATTTATGTTGTAATCTGGCTGTTCAGCTTTTTAGCATTTGGGTTTCCCGTTTTAGCTCAAACTGTTAATAGTGACACTTGTTACAGGTCGGTATTAAAAGGAGAAAATTTGTTTGATATAGCAAAGGAATACTCCGTTACTGTTAACAGTATCTGTAAACTGAACAATATTGAGGTAGAAGATACCCGAATTTACCCCGGACAACAGCTAAAAATTGTTGTTGAAAATAACGTAACTCAGGTACCTGATTCTATCACCGGAATTGCTGAAGCCGAGGCTCCGCTTCGCAGGCTTTTTTTAGTAACAATTGGTGTAGATTCTATTCAGAAAAAGAGAGGAAGTCATCTGAAATATACCGTCAAAGGGGCTTTGGATGTTCAAACTTTCTTTGAACTTCAGGAAGGGAGTATTTATAGTGATGTGATTACATTATCTATCACCGGGTTTCCTACCAAGCGGGAAATTCTGGAGCAAATAAAAAATTTCGCTAAGAAAATTGAAAGTGAAAATGATGTATTTGTATTGTATATTGGTTCTCACGCTCGTAATGATTCGGTAAGAAATGAATTCTGGATGATGCCTTACGATTTTGATGATTCAGATACATTAACCTATATGCGAAGCGCAATCTCCGCTGCCGAAATGCTCGACGCAATCCGTACCCCTTCTCATCCTGACGGAACCAAAATACTCCTGCTTGATATCTGTAACTCGGAAGGGTTTATGTTAAGTGTCGCTAAAAGCGCAATTCAGGAAATGGAGGTCTGCATAATGGCGGCTTGTGGGAAAGATGAAATTGCTTACGAAACCGATAAATGGGATAATAGCGCTTTTGTATATGCTCTTCTCGAGACTCAGAGTCCGGAATTTCGTCAAATGGCCCAAAAATGGAGTGTAAAGCAACTTTTTGAGTTTATCAGGGTAAAGGTTGAAGCGATTACTGAGGGCGACCAAAAACCCAAACTGATTTTAAATACCCCCTTTGACGATATCTTTATTCAAAGTAATTAAACCATTTTAATAACCGGATTACTTGAAGATTCAGGTTCCGCTTCACCCACTTTTCGCATCCCCCTCAAATCACACCGGTAAAGACAATCTTTTATATAATAAAAAAAACGGAATCAGTTTTATTTGATTCCGTTTTTTTTACATTCCCGGCAGAGTAATTTTATGCTCTTCTGAGTTGAATAATCTTAAAAAAGTGTAATATGCGGAGTACCGGATAAATCGGGTCAAACTCCCACCACTTAGCCGCAAAATTCGGACTATTGGGATGCTTGTGGTGGTTGTTTTGAAACAACTCTCCCAACATCAAAAAGTCAAACGGAAGGGTATTTCTGGAGGTATCATTATTTTCAAAATTCTGATATCCGTATTTGTGACCGCACCAGTTTACCACTGCTCCGTGAATCGGGCCCATTAAAAAGTGAATCGGCAATAAAGCATACATCCACCACTGAGTAGCAAAAAATACATAAAACAGAACGTAAAAAACGCCCCATCCGATACGCGAATACCATGAGCTTCCAAACCCGTCGAGTTTATCCCAAATCGGATAATTTCCTAAAAATTTGGCAGAGACATTGATTTTTTCTGTTACGATTTCATGATAAATATTGGCAGTATGATTCATCATCGTAAACACGTCCTTGAAAAAATTGGGAGAGTGGGGGTCTTTTTCTGTATCTGAGTAAGTGTGATGCATCCTGTGAAGGATTGCATAGGCTCTCGGGACAAGATAGGATGAACCCTGTGCCGCCCAGGTTAGAAAATAAAACACTCTTTCCCAGAATTTGTTCATAGTGAACATTTTATGAGACGCATACCGATGATGAAAGAAAGTCTGGAAAAATAATGAACCAAACCAGTGAATTGCAAAAAAGATAATTACAACCATGTTAATTGAAAATAAAAATTGAATATTGAATTTTTTAAATGACCTGATTTTTTGAAAGCCGGTGATAAAACTTTTTTCGAAAAGAGTGATACCATAAACTTTCGGATACTTTCCTATTCAGACGGGATATTTGATATAAAGTTAGTAATTCTATAAAAAACATCCCAGTAATTATTAAACCCTTTGAAATCACATCAGCCCATCCATTAAAATCCGGTTTCCTTCTTTACAAAAAGTATGCATACCTCTTAACGGATAAGGAGGAGATAAAGTTCGGACTAAACGCTGTTCAAATGAAAACTCACTCAGATGTGTAATTTCAAATATCTCAATCCGGTATCCGTAATACGGACTTCCGCATTGCGCTACCCGGTAAAGCCGGCCTTCTTCGTGGAATATTTTCCCTCCGTTGAGGCTTTGGGTTATATCGGAAAGTACAGGATTGCCGGCGTGCGCCTTCCATTCCCCTTCCAGTAAATCTTCCGTATAAAAAACAGATAATTCATCCAGTACCGCATGATTTTCAGGAAATTCAGGCCTGTGAATGTCTTTCACACTTGTCATCATCCACCATTTATCCCTCTGACTGAAGACCACTGTATCTCCGGCTTCCGTATTTTCCATCAGATGTTTTTTCAGTTTCCAGGTATAGGGAAAATCTTCCGCTTCATACAATGAAATTGTACGGTTTTCCTGAGTTTCCGGAATCATATATATCCTGTTTTCATACTCAAATACATAGGGAAAAGAAAGATGAAACGGTGCCTGCAGTACACATACCGGATCCGAAAAGGTATCATCCTCCAGCCACTCCGTAACCGAAATCCGGCCTTTGGTACTTCCGTCAGGGATTTCTTCAAAAAAAACAAATGTCTTTTGATTATAGGTAAAAATAAAAGGGTCAGCGTTCAGGGATTTATCCGGAGAGGCAAGCAACGTCAGTTTCTCAGGGTCAAAATCACAGAAAGATAATTCTGTGATTTGATAGAGCAGTTGCCAGGTCGGCCTGTGTTTTCTTCGGTCAAAGAATTGACGTAGCCTTCGTCTGAACTGTAAAACCAATTGATTGAGCATTGTTTTTGTGCTCAGGCTGTGAAATTCAGGGGTAACGGGCAGAGAATGTTCCGCACCTGAAGGGTTTTCCCCAAGAACCCGGTGAATAAGCGCAATGCTTTTCCCGGTTATTACATGCAGATTCAGGGAGGCAGAAAGGTTCCCTGCGTAGCTTTTGGCTTCCCGGAGCAGAAAAGTATCTCCGTTTTTCTGCTGATAAAAGACGCTTGTTTTTATATAAGGGATTTCCGGATGAAAAAAAGCCGGAAAAGTTTCCTTTTCATAGTAAAAAACATCATGAATCAGATAAATCCCCTCGTAATCCGGCGGAGGAGGAGTAAAGTCCAGCCAGATAGAGCAAACCGTCTCAGCCTCCTTTTTTAAAAGAAAACCAGGGGGAATTTCCGTTTTTTGCATTAAATCTCCGGGTATTTTGCGGATTAGTTTTTCCGTTTCTGCCCATTTCAGAAAAGCAGCTACGCCTCCGGGCATGATACGCGCCGGGATGTATTCCACTTCAACCTCAAAACTGCCGGATACAGCCAAAGACTCCATTACTTTCACCTGCCACAAAGGCACTGGAGCACGATTAAGCCAGAGGATGATTTTCTTCATGGAGTTTTATGAATTACAGTAAACATTCTTCGGTAGAGAAACTGGCCGGCAGGCTCTAAAAAAGGGATAGTCTGCCTTTAGATATTCCCCTTCTGCGCCCTATAAACTGAAATTAAGTTTCCGGTTTGTCCGAAAGTTCAAAGTTTTTACAAAACTAAGTAGTTTTTTTGTAATTTTGCCGACGTTTTGAAAAGATTTAACGGTTTGCCGGAGTCTTCATCCAAACAATTTCACCAATAATACGATAAAATGCTGGATTCACTGATTAATTTACTCCATAAATTATTTGATTTAAAACATCTGAATGAAAATTTTCTGATACCTTACGGTAATCTTACTTATGCCATTCTGTTTTTTATCATATTTGCAGAAACCGGATTTGTAGTAACCCCTTTTTTACCGGGCGATTCTCTGCTTTTTGCAGTAGGCGCAATTGCGGCATGGGAAAACCCTCCCCTGAATCTGTTTACGTTAATCGCACTGCTGAGTATTGCAGGCATTATCGGAAATACCCTCAATTACAGAATCGGTTATTTTATCGGCCCTAAGATATTTGAACAGGAAAAAATCCGGTTTATCAAAAAAGAGCACCTCATTAAGACCCATGCTTTTTACGAAAAACACGGAGCAAAAGCAGTAATTCTCAGCCGTTTCCTGCCGATTTTCAGAACCTTTGTACCATTTGTAGCGGGTATCGGGCAGATGGAGTGGAAAAAATTCATGCTGTACAATATCGTTGGCGGGGTTTCATGGGTTGTGATTGGAACCCTTGCGGGTTACCTGTTCGGAAATATTCCCTGGGTTCAGGAGCATTTTGAAATGGTACTGATTGGTATTGTAGTGATTACTGTAATGCCGGCTGTAATCGGGGTAGTTTCTGAGTATTTTAAAGCCAGAAAATAATAAAGAATGATACAATAATAAATCCTGCGGATTCCGGGTAAACACCCAAATCCTCAGGATTGATTTCATTATAAAACAATCGTTACCGCCTGTTTTTACACTGCTTCTACGGCCGTTACTTCCGGAATCATACGGGTAAGTAATCCTTCAATGCCCGCTTTCAGGGTAATTGTAGAAGAAGGGCAGCCTGAGCAACTTCCCATTAATTTAAGTTTTACCACTCCCTCTTCAAATCCCTGATAAAT
The DNA here is from genome assembly GCA_019695295.1 of Bacteroidia bacterium. Classification (GTDB taxonomy): domain Bacteria; phylum Bacteroidota; class Bacteroidia; order J057; family J057; genus JAAFHL01. The sequence goes on from JAIBAH010000017.1 coordinate 15,242, forward strand.
GATGTCTCCTCCGTCTAATGCCACTGCCGGACGTACAGACTCATCTATGATGGTGCGGATTCTTTTTTCAAGTTCTCCTTCCTCCACATTTTCTTCTTCCTCAATGAGGTATTTCCCTGTCAGAATCGGTTGCCCGGATTCAAAGTAGGATTTCAAAAAATCTTTCATGGCCGGAATTACCTCTTCCCACTGAAAATCGGGGCTTTTGGTAATAGTGATGAAGTTCCTGCCGATAAAAACAGCCTCTACAAACCTGAAATTAAAAATTTTGGATACAATCGGGGCGTCTTCCACGGATTTTTCATCCGGAAAGTCGGCAGTTCCTTTTTTTATCAGAATGTGACCGGTTACAAATTTAAGCGAAGCCGGATTTGGGGTGATTTCTGTATATATCATATTTAATTGTTTCTTTTCTATTAATCAACTAAACCGTTGATTTGTTTTTTTTTTAATGGTTAAAATATAAAATTTTTCTGATTTTTATAAAAAAGAATCAGAAAGGGCAGCCCAGTAAAAACGCTCTCGATTCTGCCCTTGTAAAAACCGTATAAGTCCAGCGGATATAGGCGTAAATATCTCCTCCGTAATCAGGCTCAAAGGCTACGATAACATTTTCCCACTGCCCGCCCTGTGCCTTATGTCCGGTGATTGCGTATCCGTACTTGATTTGGAGGGCATGAAGATAAGGATCCTGAGCAAGGGCTTTCCGGGCTTCCGTTTTGGGCAAATCCACATATAACATACTTCGTTCCTGCCAGATTCTGTAAATGTGGTCGTTGCTAAGCTGAGCGGCTTTGTTTTGCAGTAAATCCAGTACCACTTTACATTCGATTAGTTTCTGCTCCCCGAAGGCGTCCTCAAACCCCAGACTAACATTCATGAAGTTCAGTCCGTATTTTTCCTCCTTGGTTTCCGGAAATACCTCCACCACTACCCCCATTTCTCCGTTTGCCAGAAAAGGAAAATGCTCTGTACCCCAACTGTAGTTATTTTTGACAACCATAATCAAATCTCCGGGAATGAGGGCTGCCTGAGTTTCAAACAACTTATGCCGGATTGCCATATTGACCTGCATGGCTTTATTGTTTGAATAAGTAATAAAAACGACCCTGTCTATATTCCCTTCCTGATAATATCCGCTGTAGGTTTCCAGCGCGTCATAGGCATTATCCAGCTGCTGTACATCCCGTCCGTACTGAATGGATAATTCGGGTTTTTCCTCTCCGGAAGTATAGGCTTCCCGGATCTGAACGGCATTATCCAGCACCAGTGAATCAATTTCCTGCCTTTTTACCTCCTGAAGATGAGCATGAAATACATTCAGGTCAAAGGTTTCTCTCAATATCCGTGGCTCCAGTGCCGGAGAATCAGTATGCCCTACGGGCGGAAGCTGAATAGGATCTCCAATCAGTATGAGTTTTCGGTTTTCGTCATTCTGATATACATAATTCAGAAGACTTTGCAGTAATCCTGTTCGCACACTGTCATCTCCCTTGTCCCCAATCATGGAGGCTTCATCTACAATATAGACAACCCGGGATTTTTCTTTATTTTCTTTCAGCGTAAAATAGGGATTCCCCTGCAAATTTTCTCCTACACTGAATACATGATGATGGATTGTATAGGCAGGTTTTCCGGTTCTTTTGGTGATTACCTTGGCCGCTCTTCCGGTTGGAGCAAGTAAGATTACTTTCCACTTCATTTTTTTGAGAAAAGTCGTAAAAAAATGAATCAGTAAGGTTTTTCCTGTACCTGCAGAACCCGTAAGCAACATCATATCCCTGCCTTCATCCGACTGAAAAAATGCAAGAAACCGGCTCACTGCATTTTCCTGGTCTTCTGTCAGGGTAATGCCTTCCATTTCCGGAAGATGGCTGATAATTTGATAAAAAACCGAGTGCATATATTTTTCCCGAAAGGCGGTTATTTTGTATAAGTTGGTACCATTCCCCTGATTCCCATATCCACAACTACTTCCCCCGCAGCAGGTTCAAACCACCCGTCTGCATTATTCTCTATCCACTCAAAACTTTTGTTGGTTGATAAGGAAACCGTTACGATTATATCTTCCGTTTCGTCTCCCGTAATTACCAAAGGCTGTGCAAACTTTCCTGTAACTACACAGGAGCCTGCCGGAATCGGGGATGTGCTTGCAATAGGATTCACTACTGTTGTGCCGGGAGCCTGCCCTGTCGATGAGTAACCTGTTGGCAGATAAGGACTTACCGGAGGAATCTCAAATCCCCAGTATCCCTGTAGTTTATCATCATTTACGGTAATCGTTTGGGTTTTGAGGGTGTAATTTTTGATATAAGTATTATACCCTACAAATGAAGCCAGTGTCCCGTCAAAATACATCGGAATTGTCCCGTTGTAGGTGTATTTGAATTTTATGTCAAAATTCTGATAGGCAAGCGATACCCGGAGGTATTCAAAAGTACCCGCTTTCACTGACGAGATCGGAATTGAATAAATAATGTCTCCTTCTCCAGCCTTTTTGAGAGAGTCAAAAATAATGGCATTTGCTCCGCCTGCGGTGGTTTCCTTTCCGGTATATAATACTTCTCCCCCGCCCAAAGGAGTGAGCATATTGGGAGAAAGTTCGATATAATGAGCCGCCATTTCATTGACACGGGGTGACAAAGCCCCACGACCTGCAGCAACTCCTGCCGGCATTCCCAGATTGTTGAGCCTTGCCTGAGTAGAATCAAAATGAAACTTAAAGACAACTTTTTTCTCGCTGCCCGGAGGTACCACAGGAGGGGTGCCACAAGCTGATACGAGCCAGTATAATGCAATAATAATTGTTACAGACAATAATAAAAATGACTTACGCATAAGAAGAAACTGTTTTAGGATTTAGTGATAATATTCGCAGAATTACCTGTTTTCCTTACTTTTTACGGGTTTCCGTCAGGGAAGTTACTTTTTCTGCAAACATACAGATAAAACCGTAAACAATCGTTGCAATCCGGTACTTTTATCATATAGAATTAGCAGATTTTATGATTTGTGATAGTTTTTCGCAAAGAGTGAAGATTATTTACAGGAAAAATAATCATAAAAAATATAAATTAGAATTACACAAAGATTGTTTGTTTTATACGAAAAAGGGCTGCCTTTAAGGAGTTTATTTTTTTATAAAATACAGATAATCAAAATATTAAACCAAAAGTAATTTTCTAACCCGGGAGACTGTCTGAATGTTAGAGAATGTAAGAAAAAGAAAAATTCTGACATGAAAATACCGGATGAATAATCATGATTTTTAAGCGCAGTTTTTTACGGAATAAAATTTGTAGTTTTGGGGAATATTGACAGAGAGAGTAAAAAATAGTAACCTTAGCTGATGGATAATTTTTTTTCAAACGAAAGCGGTTTGCAAATTCCTTTGGATTCTGTTCTGAACAGTATTTCCGATAGTATTTGGGTGATTGACAGGGAATTTAGGTTTGTAGCCGCGAATGCAATATTTATCGAAAAATTTAAACAGGCTTTTGGGGTAGATATTATTACAGGCAATTATATTGGAGAGGGCATGGCCCCGAAAGCCCTTGATTTCTGGAAACCCTATTATGAAAGAGGGTTTGCAGGAGAAAAAATTACGTTTGAATACGATTTTGAGAGTAATGAAGAAATTTTATACTATGAAGTTTCTGTTTCTCCCTACTATCAGTACGAAGGGATTGTGAGTGCTGTGATTATGGTGAGCAGAGATATCACTCAGCGGAAAAAATCGGAAAAAAATCTGATAGAAATGCAGTCTGCTTTCTCTAAGGCACTTGGTTTTTCCAAAATGGGAAACTGGGAGTTGAATCTGAATACTTTCCAGATAGTAATGTATAAACACAAACAACAAATTCTGGAGTTTGAGGAGATATCAGATAATCCTGTCAGGGTAAATGTAGCAGAGTATATAGCCCGTTTTGTAGAGCCCGGCGATGTACCTTTGGCTTCCGAACACTTGTCGGTATTAATCAGGGAAAAAGACAATCCGGGTTATACCATGAAACTGACTTATGCCGGTATTACGGAAAAGAAAAATGTCCGGTATTTCCATCTCGAATGTCAGGTGAGAGAGAATCAAATCGTTTATGGCTTTACTCAGGATATTACGGAAAGAAGACTTGCCGAGATAAAATCAGAAGAATCGCGGCAGTTGTACGAGCACCTTGTGGAAACCTTGCCGGATATGATTATTTTGCACAGAAATGGGATTATTATTTTTGCAAATGAAACACTCTATAAAAGAACCGGTTTCACCAAAGAGGAAGTAATAGGGAAAAGTGTGCTAGCCTTTGACAGACCCGAGAATAAAAACAAAACAATGAGAATTCTCAAAGACCGAAAAATGGGCATTAAAATTCCGGACTATGAGTTAATACTCCCAGTGAAAACAGGAGAAATTCTAAACCTGAGGGTCAAGTCCTCAGAAGTAATGGTACAGCAGTTGCCCACTACCCTGATTGTATTTGAGGATATTACCGAAATCAAAAAATCCCATAAAATTCTCGAAGAAAATAATGCCCTCCTGACCTCTGTGATGAACAGCCCTAACCATACCATTATTTTTTCACTGGATAAAAATTATTGCTACACCAGTTTCAATGAAAACCACCGCAAAACCATGAATGCGATATGGGGCTGTGAAATTGAAGTCGGAAAAAATATGCTGGAATACATCAGGGATGATCAAGACAAGGAAAAAGCCAGAAAGAACTTTGACCGGGTATTTAACGGAGAGAGTTTTCAGATTACGGAACAATATGGCGAAGCTCCAAACCGATTTTATTATGACAATGCCTATAATCCCATCAAGGATGAACAGGGAAATATAACAGGACTTACCGTTTTTTTATTTGATGTAACCTCCCTGAAAAGAGCAGAAGAAGCACTGTTGAAAAGTCAGAGGGAAGTAAATATTATCTTTGAGCACTCCTTTGACGCAGTATTTCTGATAGAGGAAGCTACCTTAAGTATCGTTCGTTGTAATCAAAAAGCGGTTTCTCTCTTCGAGGCAGAGTCAAAAGAGAAAATGATTGAATATGTAACGTTTGAAGATTTTCTCCCGGAAAACGTTACAATCTCAGAGGTAAAAGAATGGCTGAACACCGGGGTTATCTGGCAAAGAGAAGTGGAATATACTTCTTCCTCAGGCAGACATTTTTGGGGAAGCCTGAACCTGAAAAAAATATCAGGTTTGTCAGAAATGGGCTTTTTTATCATGAAAATTATTGATATAGATGAAAGGAAAAAAGCGGAAAGAAATCTCGTCGAAAAGCAAAAGCAACTGGAAGCAATCATTGAAAACACCTATGACAATATCTGGCTTACCGATACTGAATGCAGGCTTCTCAATGCCAATTCCGCTTTTAAAACCTGGGTTAAGCAGAAATATAATATAGAACTTAGAGAGGGAATGTCCATGATAGATAGTCTCTTTCAGGATTATCCTAAAGAAAGAAGGGTCTGGAAAAAATGGTATGATTCGGCTTTGGAAGGCAAGGTGATTGACGTGGAAAGTGAAGAAGAGGATACAAACGGAAGGAAAATAACCTGGGGGCATTTAATCTCTCCCGTCAAGGAAGGAAATGAAATTATTGGTATGGCCATTTTGTCCCGGAATATTACCGAGAAAAAAAGAAAACTGGAGGAAATAAGAAGAAGTGAAGAATTACTGAAATTTGCCATCACTGCCAATAAAGAAGGTGTTTGGGATTGGAGTATCGATACCGGAAAACTGTCCGGAAATCAGGCATGGTACGATTTGCTCGGGTATAAACCCTGTGAAATCACAGAAACTACTGCGGATATCAGTAAGTTAATAGACAATGAGGACAAACCAATGGTTGCTGCTCAGGTCTGGGATACAAGAAATGGCGTTACGGACAGTTTTGAGTGTGAGTATCGTTTGATAAACAAAAAAGGAATGCGTATATGGGTGAGAGACAGAGGAATCGTAGTAGAAAAAAACAGTAAGGGAGAAGCAGTAAGGATGGTAGGAACGCTGGAAAATATAACCGAACGTAAACTCATAGAGATTGAACTGATTGATCAGCAAAAGTTTATCCGAAGGGTAATCAATGCTATTCCCAATCTTATTTTTGTAAAGGATACCGAAGGAAGATTTGTACTGGTCAACAAAGCTTTTGCCGAATATTATAACATGGATGTGCAAAGTTTCAACGGCAAGCACGACTTAGACTTACTGGGAGCAAGGAATCAGTATCTGAAGGACTACCTGAATTCAGATTATCAGGTTTTGACTACCGGAAAACCGACATTTCTCCCTGAAACCAGATCCATTGACACCAAAACCGGAGAGCTTGTTTATTATCAGACGGTAAAAGTACTACTGACTCATGCTGATGGAAAAAAACAAATACTGGGAGTAGCGACCAATATTACGGAAAGAAAAAAAGCGGAGGCTGAAAAAGTCAGATTGGTAGAGTCCCTTATGCAGAATGTACAGGACATGGAACAGTTTACCTATATGGTGTCGCATAATTTCCGCTCTCATGTAGTCCGTATTCTGGGCCTCGTCAGCTTGCTCGATCGTGAAAATAAAGATAATCCGTTCAATGATTATATTTTTAATACGGTAACAGAGGAAGCCAACCGGCTCGATACAATTATCGGAGACCTGAATGTAATTCTGACAATCAGAAGCAGCTATGATGAAAAGAAAGAAGAACTTTTTCTCAGAGATATTGCCGAATCAGCTTTACTCGCCCTCAAAGGAGATTTGGAGAAGTGTGGAGGAACCATAACCCTGAATATTCCTGAGGACCTGAAAGTATATGCAATCAAAACCTACAACTACAGCATTATTCTCAATCTTCTGTCCAATGCAATCAAATACAGAAGTTCCGATAGACAGCTGAAAGTATTAGTAGAAGCCTTTCACACCGAAAACGGAGAGTATCTGTGCCTGAAAGTATCGGACAACGGAATAGGAATTGACCTTGAAAAAAGCAAAGATAAATTATTCGGGCTTTACCGCCGGTTTCATCTGCATGTAGAGGGCAAAGGAATAGGACTGCACATTACCAAAACGCAGGTAGAAAGAATGGGCGGAAGAATCGAGGTGGAAAGTACAGTAAATGAAGGCACTACTTTTAAGGTGTACTTCCCGTTGTAATTTCCCCAAAAAACACCACACCGATACTGTTACACTACAGTTTCGGCATGAAGTTTCATAAAAGAATCAACCTTCTTTTATTGTTCTCTGTAAATCATTTCAGAAACGGAATGACCTACTGCATTGAGGGTATTTTTGGAGATACACTGAATATTATCTTTGTGCGTATGCCAGTAAGGGAAAAAATCGAATCCTCCGGGACGGTTGGGAGAGGCTCTCCGGTCTATCACGTCAATCATTTTGATTTTTGCAATCATATTGACAAACAGGTGGTCGTCTGTAATTTCCGGAGTGACATCATAAGTGAAGAAGTTGCCGTACCCGAGTTCATTGGCAATTCCCCAAAGTTTGTCGGTTACATCCGGAGCAAAATGCATGGAAACGCCCTCTCTGGGAAATAAGGCACCCTCAGCGCCCACCATGTCAAGGTTTATACCATAAGCCGCTGTATATCCGGGTTTATGTTTGTTGTTGGCCCAGTACTGAGTGCCGAGACAGTAGGTTTCGGCGGTATCCTTACCATAGTCCTCTGCATCCCACAGCATAATATCTACTCCCACATTGGGACTTTTGGCCTGAATCTGACGCGCAATTTCCATGAGTACAGCCACACCGCTTCCGGCATCGTTTGCTGCCGGGATTGGCTCTTTCTGTCTTTCAGTATCCTCATCTGCCCAGGGGCGGCTGTCCCAGTGAGCCGAAAGCATCACCCTTTTGCCGGCCTGAGGATTAAAAGAGGCGATGATATTTCTGATATTCAGCTTGGTTCTGTCGTATGCCGTAACGGTAGTAGTTTGCTCCATGACCTCTCCTCCGTAGCTTTTGAGTTTACTGACAAGCCAGTCGCCGCAGGCTTTATGAGATTTCATATTGGGTACACGAGGCCCAAAACTCAATTGTTTTTCGATGAACAGATAGGCCGAATCTGCGGAAAAACCGGGCGATTTTCTTTCTGTTTTTACAGGCTCCTTTTTTACCGGAGGATTATCTGTTTGATTGGTTGTATGATTGTCGTTTTTGCACTTTACCAGAAATGGGGAAACAAATGCCAGCAGAAGGATTATCGCTAATAAGGATTTCCAGTTAAATTTCATTGTATTCTGTATATTGAATGTTTAAAATAAATCTTCTTCTTTCTCGTCTTCTTTAATCAGTGTTTTCACCTCAAGTTCAGCATTTTCAAGGTATTTTTTACAGCTCTGTATCAACTCTGATGCCTCTTTAAAAAGCAAAACCTGACGGTCAAAGTCCGTTACTCCTTTTTGCATTTCTTCTACAATCGTCCGGATTCTGGTGATTTTGGTGTCCAAAGAAAAAGATTCGTTCATATTTTATATTAGTAGTAATATTATAATGCAAAAATAACGTAGTTTTTATAAAACCACGTTATTTTTTTTAAATAATCCTTAGGAATTATTTTTTATTTACTTTGACATAATCTTTGTATCCGTCAATTGTATAAAAATTGTCCATTACTGTATTTTGACGTAAAAACTTAATGTGTTCCGCACGCCAGCCCAGTAATTCCGCAGTTGAAAAACTGTTTTTTCTGTTTTCATAAAGATATTTTGCAGAATTGGGGTTACTCGCCATCCAGCAAAGGTTGTGGTTTAATGCATTTCCAGCCTCAGTAGCAGCATCTATCCAGGACTTATCCTTAATTAAATCAGAAACCACCGCCGCATTTTTGGTCATCCATGTAAAATTGCCAAAAAGAGTATTGGCCATTACAGGGTTGCTTCTCAAAAAAGTCAATGGATTTTTGGCAAGCTCAGGAAAATTGCCTTCCAGTGTCCGTATCTGACGATTTTCCATTGTAGAACGGTAAGCAATTTCTGCATTTTTTTTGTTTTGCATTTCATTGTATGAAAGCTCGCCGTCATTGTTTTCGTCTGCAATAATGAAATTGCGGGACTCTAAATAGTATGCAAACTCTGAGGGGAATTTTGCCAGTTCTGATTTTTCGAGCAATGCATTTTCGTTTGCGTCTGCCGCTGCAAAACGCTCTTTCCAATACCACTTACTCACTTTTTCTGCCGTTGAAACCTGTGCAGATACAGCATTAAGTAATAAACAAGCCAGGCACAATAATGGTAATTTCAGTCTCTCCATAATACAAATAATTAAGTAATGAATTGATGTACAATTGGTAAAAAAGGTAACTCTTCTGCAAAATAACGACTTTTTTGAATAATAAAAAAATTTTATACTTTTTTTATAGTTTTACGATACCATTTCTATAAAAGTTGCGTTCTCCGGAACCTGTCTCAAAAAAAGTACCAATAGCGAACAATCCTTTGTTTTTCCCGATTTCTCCTGCCCGCCAAACTCTTTTTTTCTCAAAAAGCTGAATATTTTGGGTTACCTCTTTTAAGTTACTCGTTAAGACGTGCGCATTGCTCTTTTGTCACAATAAAGCAGAAAATATCCATTGGAAATCCCCCGTATCCCCGACTCAGAGCACTGAGGATTAAAATTTTACAGAAATAAAAAAATATGTTACTTTTTTTTACCCTGAATGACTTTCATGATTCCGCCTGTAATGAGTGCAATAATAGCTGCAATGATTGCGGTGAAGTTTGCAAGCTGAACAGCCCAGCTTCCCGGATTCTGAAACTCAGGTCCAAACTGAGGCTGCCTTTTGAGCACTTTTTTGTCAAGTCCGCTTTCTGTCCAGTGATTGATTGCGGCATCGAGGGCTTTTGCGGTATAATCCGGCTCCAGATAGACAGCCCTTACATAGTAACCGATTCCATAAACCACCCCTGCTACAATTCCGGTAATGATGCCGAAAATGAACCAGTTCAGAAAATTATGCTCAGGGTACTTACGGAATATCCAAACGGATGCGATGACAAAAAGTAAAAAATACAGCACGGTAAATGCAATTGCAAGGGAAGGTGAGTGTATATTATCATTGAAATAAGACCACAATATCAGTAATATACCCAAAATCCAGCCTACAATTGCGGAGTAGAAATAAGGATTGTTCTGAAAATAGGATTTGTCCATGGGATTGAATGAAATGGATTAAGTGATACAATAAAAAGATGAAAATATCTTTGAAATACTCCTTAAAACCAAATCAGAGAGTGTTTTGTTTTTTGTCAGTAGTATGAATGACTCCCTTTCAGCCCCTGTAAAAGGCATTGCAAACGCTTTTCAGAACCGGAACAACCCCAACGGGCATCTACTTCAGCCATACAGATTGCTTACGGCTGAATCCGTTTCCGGTAAGCATGAGGTAATATATACCCGGAGTACAGTGACTCAGATTCAGAGAGATAATATTATCATTTGTAACAGGAATCTCTGCTACTGTTTCTCCCAGCACATTTACCACTTTTGCACTATAATAAACCGGCTCCCCTATGAGGGTAATACTCAGGTTCCCTGTTGTAGGGTTGGGTGCAACTACAAAATGGACTACTTTGTCCTGTGAAAGGAGAACTCGTTTAGTTTCTGAAAAAGTATTATGCCCGTCTATATCTGTTTGCCGGATTCTGTAGTAATTGGAGCCGTAATCCGGATGTAAATCGTATGCAGAATAAAATTGATTTTCATAACTGTTTCCGGTCCCCGGAACCTGCTCAAGTGCCATAAAGGAAATCCCGTCAACCGATTTTTCTACGGTAAAATATTCGTTCAGGGATTCAGAGGCGGTAGCCCACTCCAGCTTTACGGTTTGATTTTCCATCAGGGTTGCCGAGAAATCAAGCCACTGAACCGGGAAAGAAACTCCGTTTCCGGTTTCTCCTGCTCCGCCGCCGGAAAAACTACCCACAGTAAATTCTCCGTAGTGATTATCTCCCAAAGGCACAACGTCTGCATTGATTCCTATCAGGTCAGTGTAATTTGCTCCTGTATGACCGGATGCGGGGTTGGGGTTTATCCCTGAAGCAGAGGTGAATTTAAAAAACTGAATATCACTATCCGTAACCAGTGCCGGGCAGTTGGCTTGCAGTGCAGTAAAATCCTGAGGGGTATAGTAAAATCTGACCCCTACCGGATTTACCGGCTGAACGGCAGGACTTACATCCCAGAAACGATTCATCACATACCATCCGGTAGGATAATTGGCGGCGTAGGGGGCAGTTGGGGCAGTAATCTGAGTGTAGTATGGACTCCCCCCAAATCCTAAGGTTACCTGAGCCGGCGTTATGGAGACGGTATTGTCTTTTTTCAGAGAAAGAAGCAACTGATTCTCAACTCCGGATTTATAGTAATACGTCCAGCCTTCCGCATCTGTCTCTTCCATATCGGCATTGATGACAGACTGCAAAGCCGTATTCACCGGTACACTACCCACAATTCGGCCAAAGTAGTTTTTAATCGCATCAAGACGGGAAGTATTCAGTGCTGCCAGAGAGTTTCCGCCGATAATTGCAAAGGCCAGTCTGTGTGTCCCTCCGGAAGGGATATCGAAGCTACCCGCTCCCGTAAACTGCATAATATCGCTTGAGGAGGTAATTGATGCACTCGCAGGAGCAGGCGTATTACTGATAGCATTAAACTTTCCGTTGTCGGTAAAATCTACCGAACTATTGGAGTAAGCCCTTGATTTAAACGGGTCGTCCGTAAGCAGTGCTACGGCATAATAATCCGAGTAGCCTGACTGATGCGCATAGGACATTTTTTTGGCGGCGTCATAATTACATAGATTCTGTGCGTATGCGGTGGGATCCAGGGGGTTACTGTATATATCCCAGTCAGTAAAAATCCCGGCGTATAATCCGTTTCGGGCTACACCTGAGCTATTGGTGATAAGATATTCCACAATCAGATAGTCCTGATCAGCAACAGCATTGTAGTTGTAGATATTTATATTGATGGTCAGTCCCAGCGGGGAAGGAGCGGCACCATCTGAAAAAGTTGCATTCGCTTCGAAGTCAGAATTAGCCGGTGCCGGATTGGCCAATATACGGGAAATTGCGGCAAAATCATTGTCGCGTGAAGAGGAATTCACCCGGACATTATTGGCAATTGCAGCAGAGGAGTTACCAATGAGAAATCCTCCTTCGTATAAGGCAGAAATCAATCCATTGTATTGTAAGCCCATGCCTTTGTTATTAAATGGATAATCTCTGTATCCAAGCCCCCCGGTTCCGGTTACGGTAATATCCATGAGGTTGTTGGTGACGTTGATAGCATTGGGGTTGGCCTCTATCATAATATATTCAAAATCAGTATATCCTGTAACCGGATCAGAATATGACACTTTCAGATTAACCGCAAGGTCTGCAGGTGCGGCGGGAGATACAGAAAAAGAAAATATCTGAGACGAAGTCCCCAGCAATGCCAGCGCACCCGGATTTTGTACTCCGGTAATCATCGAGATATACGGTGCACAGACCGCATCGGGTGCAATAGTAATTGTGAGGTTTCCTGCTGCGTCCAGCCAGTTAATAAAATCCAGATTTAATTGTATCGTTTCTCCAGATTCAATCTCAGCGTCACCATCTCCGGATATTGTAGTGAACCCTTCGTTATTGATTCTCACCGAGGGCGTAAGCGACACATTGTTTACCGCATTGAACATATCCAGCCTTCCTTTACCGAGTTTATCAGCCATGATTACAGGATTAATCCCATAATTATCCACGGCAGTAACCCTTACCCTTTGTGCTGCCTGATAGGGAGTAAAGGAAGCCATTCCAAGAATGTCATGATATCTTCTGTAAGTGAGGGCAACTGCCCCTGTAACCACCGGTGCAGCATTGGAAGTATAGCCGCCTTTATTGGGCGAATTGATATCCATAGTGTAGTTATAGCTGGAAAAAGTAGTATTGACTACCCCTGTGGCAGAGCAGGCACCGACAGAGATACTCCGCCTGAAAGCAGCCGGAAAATACATTAAGTCGCTTTGCGAATTTCCTCCTGCAACGATTACCGCAGCATTTTTGTTGATAGTGGCATAGTTCACGACAGCCTCTCCGAATGCAGTGTAGTTAGGGCTTCCCCACGAGCAATTGATTACATGCATCCCATTATCAGCGGCATATACAATGCCTTCATACCCGTGGGTAATACTGGACTCATTGGGAGCCGCCTTCATGATTCTGAATCCACAATTATATCCAACACCGGCATAGAGTGTGCCATTATTCGTTACGTTCCCAAAGCGGGTAGAGACCAGATAACCGTGAGGATTGGTAACAGTGCCATTCAGTGTATTATCATTACCTGCAAAATCCCAGCCATATACATCATCAATGTAGCCGTTTGCATCGTCATCTATCCCGTTTCCGGCTATTTCTCCAGGATTGGCTACGAGGTTTCCATCCATATCAGCTACCCCGAATTTATAGCCCGTATCTACAATTCCACACAGTACACTATGACTTCCCGTCACCAAATCCCAGGCATTATAGGCATTAATCAGGGTGAATGCGCCAATGTCCAGATTATTGGGGTTGGGGTCATTCGGGGTTAGAAAAGGCGTGTTGATATACCGGGGTTCTATAAAATCATAGACATCTTCTGTCCATAGTGCATTGATTGCATCCTCAACCGGAATACCGGGGTCAAAGGATATAGAATAAATCGTACTGAGGTCTTCCATTTTTTCCCCGGATTTAGACCTTGCATTTTCCGGGACCTCGTGACCGGGAAACAGCTGATATATTTTCTGAATTTTCAGATGGGGGGAGGAAAGTAATACAGAAGGAAGCTGAATAGCATCGGTACTCAGTTTATTTCTGAACTGAGGTTTTACTTTCAGAATCATTTCTCCCTTTACATAATTGGCGGACGCCGGAATTTTAACATACTTTCCGGTTTGAGCAAAGGACAAGAGCGGAATTATCAGGGCAAGAAGCGATATAAATCGTAGAGATATAATCATTTTTAATCAATATTTAATCTGATGATTTGCCAAATCATGTAAAGATACGGCTATTTTATATTTATTTGAAACAAAGTCTGATTTTTTTTCAAAAAAAACACTCAAAAATAATGCTATGATTTTTCTTTTTTAACGCAAAAAAAACCGAAAAGTAGTTTATGAGGGAGGAAGATTTTTAAATAACTGAAAATCAAATCATTATTTTACTTTCTTCGTTTAGGCTAAAAACAGGAAATATTGTTAGTTTTTCCTGTTTTTAGAAATTAACCCTGAAAACGGGTATTTTTTATTGATTTAAGGAAAAAAATGTAACTCCCCTGAAATTTTAGCGTAGAAAGAAGAAATTTTTTTCATACTTTAACCATGAGGGCTTGTATTATGAATCCTTTCCTCCATATAGTAGTTGCTTCTTTACCCATTGCCTGAAAAGACGGGTGATGCTACATTGAATCCGGTTAAAGGTCCTTTTTGCCTCATTCGTCTTTTCCGATAGTATTGTGTGTCCTGCCCAAAAGCAGGGTAATTTTCCCAGCCTGAAATCTTTATTCATCCGCATTTCCCGTTTTGGGAATCCTGTAAGAGATTGTTCCGGCTATTGAGCAGAAACGGGAAAGTATATTTCTCCTTTTCGCTGAATACAGTATTATTTTTAAAAAAGAAAAAATTAATTCCATTACATTTATAAAATGGGCATTATTAAAACCAAAGAATTAAGTAAAATTGGCTATAAGAATGATCAGGCAAGGAGTCTGATTATCAATCTGGTTTCCCGCCACTGTAAGCATCATTCCAAAGCAGAAATTATTCAAATATTAACGGACATTCTTCAGCATCCCGAAACCTATTCTGAAGATGAAATCTGGGGTCCGCTTGCGAGAATTTACCTCGAAAAAGAAGAGGTTTGTGATTTTCAATCGTATGCTTTATTGCAGGAAACAGGGCTTCTGAAAATTTACGGAGGCAAGGAGATTGATCAGACTGCAAAAAAACAAATGGAGATTGCGATGTCTTTGCCTATTTCGGTACAGGGAGCTTTGATGCCTGACGCTCATACCGGATTTGGTTTGCCAATCGGGGGCGTGCTTGCCACTAAAAATGCAGTGATTCCTTATGGGGTTGGGGTGGATATTGGTTGCAGGATGACTTTGTCTATTTTTGAGGAGAATGAGAAATTCATTCAGCGGTTTTCTTTTCAGATAAAGGAAGCCCTGAAGTCCTTTACTCACTTCGGGATGGAAGGCAGCCTGCCATTTGAGCAATCACATCCTGTACTGGACAGCTCCTATTTTCAGGAAACCGATTTACTGAGAAAGTTACACCCTAAGGCTATTCGGCAACTGGGTTCTTCCGGTGGAGGGAATCACTTTGTAGAGTTTGGGGAGATAGTTCTGACGGAGAACAATATTACCGGATTGCCGCCCGGAAAATACCTTGCGTTATTATCCCATTCTGGCAGCAGAGGACTCGGGGCAAATATTGCGCAGCATTATACACAGATTGCAATGGATAAATGCAAACTCCCGAGAGAGGCTCAGCATCTTGCGTGGCTTGACCTGGATAGCGAATGGGGACAGGAATACTGGCTCAGTATGAACCTTGCCGGAGAATATGCGCAGGCTTGTCATGACCGGATTCATATCAACCTCACGAAGGCACTGGGAATCAATCCTGTGTATAAAACCGAAAATCACCATAATTTTGCATGGAAAGACCGCTTACCGGATGGACAGGAAGTAATCATCCACAGAAAAGGCGCTACTCCGGCACATGAAGGGGAAGTGGGGATAATTCCGGGGAGTATGACGACAGCGGCCTATCTTGTAACGGGCAACGGGCTTCCGGAGTCCCTGTACTCTGCCTCTCATGGAGCAGGAAGGGCAATGAGCCGGCAGAAAGCAAAGGAAAGCATGACCAACTCAGCGCTCAAAAAACTGTTGTCCGAAGCCGGAGTTACCCTCATTGGCGGAAGTGTGGAGGAGAATCCTTTTGCCTACAAGGATATTGAGATGGTAATGAAGGCTCAGGAATCTCTGGTAAATATTCATGGCAGATTTATCCCGAAAATTGTGCGGATGAATAAAGAATAATGCTGTTTTTTTGACAAAAAGCCATGTGCTTTCCTGTTTTCCGGTCGTGTAAATGACTGAAAAATAAGGAAAGCACATTTTTTAATAAAATGTAAGGAGTGATTTATCCCGCTCACAGTATATATTCATTGCACCGGACAATTGCCGAAGCATCCCAATTGAATCATTAATCCCTGACAATTTTCTTCACCTCTCTCGTTGTTCCGTCATTGAAAATAATGAAGTAAACTCCTGCCGGATATTTTTCTAACGAAAGTATGTATTCATTATAGACTTCCGTTGGATGAAAGAGTTGCTCAGATAGGATTTTCCCTTGAGCGTCTGTTAAAGCAATCTTTACCGGACTCACAGAAGGACTAAGAAAAGAGACATGCAAATTTGTATGAGTCGGATTAGGGTAAAGTTGGAGCAGGGACAAATCGTTGGTTCTCAATATGTGAATTACATTGGAGAACTGCTCTTTCCCATTCACATCCGCTGAGCGAATCCTGTAATAACCCACCGGCAAAGGAAGGTTGTCATTAAGCGAATAAGTCGCACTAACCATATTTTGAGCGGCCTTTCTGCCAATTTCGGTAAAGTCCCGGACACCATCTGGAGAACGCTCTACGATATGCCAAACCATGTTTCTCTCATTCCCGGTAACCCAATTCAGCGTATTAAAATTTTGCTCGGGATAACCGTTAAAAGAAATTAAATCCAATGGCAAAGGAGGGCAAACGACAACAGAAAGACTTTCCGTAACCGGATTAACCTGAAAACATCCGCCCAAACCTGCCGGAAAAGCTGCACCAATACTCAAACCCGTAAGGGATGCGTCGTGATTGAGTACGCTTACAGTGCATCCGTCCATAGGAAGGGTAGCATTTCCAAAATTTCCCGTTGAGTTAAAGCTACTTACAAGCCCGCCACAGATTAGTACATAAGTCTGTCCGAATCCGGCATTATTTTTAAACTTACTGGAACCCACCTCGACGGCATCCCCCTCGCAGAAATCCGTTCCACATACTTTTAGCGTAGTCCCGTTGTTTCCGTCATAAAATCTTTCTTCAAAACACCCTCCCAAAAACCCATAAACACTACCGGTAGTAACCGTAAACGGATTAGGAGACGGTGGATTGGCAGGATTATAATTCAACGCAATAACCCGGTAAAATCCCGGGATAATCCCTGTAAAATTTGCTCCCGTTGCACTGATTTGTTCAATGACATTTGTGCTTGCATTGACGAGAAAGTACATCTGACTGTAACCGGTATTTCTGCCTGAAGTATGGCCCAAGGTAATATCATTTACGAAATCACAGGATTGAGCATTACTTTCAGGGCTGATAAAAGCCGCAATACAAAACAAAAGTAAAGCCTGAAAAAATGATTTTTTATTATTTTTCATTTGTGTTAAAAATTAGGGATAAAAAATCTATTTACCAGTTACCCGGGTTTGCAGGACAAGGGTCACAAGCGACCGGTGCTGTCCATGCACTGACCAAAGTATTTTTACAATTGATATCCGTAGAGAAATACGCCAATGCATTTACCGGTGCACCGTCTGCCGGTAGCCCTGTAAGCGTTACGTCTTTAAATCCGGCGGTTACGTCTCCTGCTGTGAGGGGAAAAGTCTGTCCGTTTACAACCAAATCGGTAGGCAAGGCTGGCGGAAACTCAAAGTTTACCCGAATGGAAGCAGAATAAGTATCGGTTGCGGGGTCACAAGCAGTGGTTGAGATATTGCTAAAACTCCGAATCAGACAATCGTTGATAATAGCGCAATCCAGGGTTGCGGTTCCGCCGGTTTTTACCAGCGTTGCAGATTGATTCACCGTTGCATAATTGAATACAATCAATACGTAATAATCTCCAGCCAAAGCGTCCTGAATCCTCACCGGTTCGGTCGCACTTGTAGAATAGGCACAATCCGTCAATGCTCTGTGTCTTCCGCAAAGCTGCACAGCGGTGTTAAAATCACGGTAAGGGCCATAAAGTCCAAAGTCCACGTCATCCACAGAGCCGGTGAGTTGCATCGTTATATTCCCTCCGGTAAGGACTTTCATGTACCAGTAAACGGGGTTATCAACCGTTCTAAGGCAACCGTAGGAATACCCTGAAATTGCCTGACTGAAATTACCCGGATTCACGCAGGCATTGATATCCCCTGCATCTAAACCGGGACCTGCAGTACCCGTAGTAGGTAAATTAAAGTCTATTCCGGCGTTTGCACAAATTGGCTGCATTTGCGCACAAGTAGTAACTCCGTTTACCCGGATAGTCCAAACGATGGTGAAATTTATGCTCCATACACCACAAGTAACCGTAAAGGCCTGAGGCACTCCAGGATTATTGAATGCGTTGATTGTACTTAAAGCCTGAGAAGCATTACAATTATTGTCATCTCCACTGTTGAAAGTACAATTACTAATAAAAGAATCATCTTCATGAGCATTATAAGCCACCGTAATCGTATTGGGTAAAACAGGGCATCCTCCCGTAAGAAACTGATGCTGTGCGACAAGAATGTTGGTACCTCCCGGGCTTAGATTCTGACAGCCCGGCCCTGAAGCACCGCTCCCGGCATTGGATGTAGGGGTAACCCTTAACTCAAATCCGCACCCAAAACCTGCATCATCACATCCTCCTTCTCCGTTGTAAGTTACGTTCGTCATCGTAACTGAAAAAGTACCTAATCCGCAATTGGTTTGAGCATTAACCAAAGCCATTCCCAAAAACAGGAATCCTCCTGTCAAAATTGTATAGAATAATTTATGTAACATATTTAGTGTTAGTAGTCTTAAAATTAAAAATGCAATAACTATTAAGTAGATTGAACTATTTCAGTAATTGTTCCAATTCAGCAAGGCACTTCTCAGTACCCAGCGTTTTTTCTTTTTCGTCGATTTCGTCTCTCAGATTTTTTACCGATTTTTGAAAATCCGCAAGGGTAAAAGAATCATGCTCTTCAACGGTTACATATAAATAGTCAATCAGGTATCCTGCCCCTCTTTCCATAAACAATGCCGGAAATTGCTGACGAAGGGAATGAATAAAATAGTTTTGAAAAGCCGTTTTCCCCTGCCAGTCATACATAGTGACTGCAACCACCTTGTCCGTCCCCTTTATACGCAGCAAATCTGCTCCGGAACTATGCCTTATTTTAGGTGCAAGGTCATGGATAGTGAGGTTTACACAAGGACTTACCTGTTGGGGCTCAGTAGTTTGTGATTTTAGTAGTTTTGGAAAAAAGACACTGCAAAAAACAATAACAAGAACAAAGCAACATTTTTTTGAATACATAAAAACGTGAATATATGATAGTGAATACTTTAACGATATTAACTCATTGAATAGTACTTTTTCAGGAAAATTAACCCCTTAGTTTATTTCATCCCCATATTGAAAATACAAAGGTAAAATAAAAACAATTACGTTGATATTTTATCTGAAAAAAAAAATTTCAGTAAAACAGGTTCAGGAGGTAAAATTGGGGGAATGGAGTCCGGTAAATCCCTCTTTCTAATGTAAATCCGTAGTATGAACCCGGAAGAAGACCGGATGGAATCATAGATTTTTGGGGTGAAACCCATGAGTTTTTCGGCTGGAGGAGAACCGGTTTTTATCTTTTGGCGGGTAAAAAAATTGAAAAAATGGTACCTTCTTCCAGTTTGCTTTCCACTTCAATTTTTCCCCCCATATTCTCAACCTGACTTTTTACTAAAAACAGGCCTAATCCTTTTCCTTCAATCCGGGAAGAGTTGTCAAAGCGGGAAAAAGGAGAAAATAGACGGGATTTAATTTTGTTCATGTCCATTCCTTTTCCGTTATCAGAAACTTTGATGAGATAACCGGTATTTTCTTTTATGGTTGTCACATGAATGACGGGATTTCGGTCAGGATATTTATATTTTATGGCGTTGGTAAATAAATTGGTGAAAATACTATGAATGTAGGAAGGAATTGCTGTGATTTCCAAATCAGCAGAAATATCAAAATGAATTTCAGCGAGGGCTTTTTCAATATCGGCACGCACAAATTCCTTTACCTCACTTAAAAGGGTCAAAAGATTAATCTGCGTAAAATCATGCTGATGGTCATTTTTCAGCGAAAGGAGTTCGTTCAATCCTTTGATTACTGTATCCAACTGATTTGCTGTTTTTTGGATATTTTCAATCACAAAGTGATTATGTGGATTTCCGGAATCTTCCGGTTGAAAAATCGAAGCAAGCCCTAATATTCTTGCTACCGGAGAGCGCAGGTTATGAGAAATGATATAGGTAAACTGGTCAGCATCCTTTACTTTTTGCATCAAATCAGCTGTAAGCTGTGCGTGTTCCCTTTCAATGATATGAAAATCCGTAATATCCTGAGAAACCCCTTCTATCACACCTTTGGCTACCACCCTTCTTTTCACAAAAATTATTCTTTCATTTCCCCTGGCAGATTGGAGGATATATTCATATTTATCCTCGTATCCAATGTTTTCCAGATTTTCAAGCAACTGTGATACTCCCTCCGAAAAAAGCGTTTTACTTTTGGGGTGAACATATTTTTTCTGATACTCAGTCAGGTTCATAATCAAAGGTTCATTATAAGGAGGGTTCATTTCCAGCATCATCTGCATTTCCTTTGAAAGGTGGATTTCCTTCGTCCCGGCATACAGTGTCCACATCCCTAATTTTGCAATTTTCAGAGACAGCGAAAGTTTTTCCTGTGTGTTTTGCATCAGGGTTTCTACGTTTCGTCTTTGAGATATATTGATTTTAAAACAACATAAACCTGTTACTTCCCCTTTTTCGTTTCTGATAGGGGTAAAATTACACTGATGATATTGTTTTTCACCGGGTAACTGGATGGGAAATACAAAGCTATGAGGATTTCCTGCAAGTGCAATATCGTAATGGGAACGCCAGAATTTTACAGGCTCTGACTCAAGAGAATGATTTTTAAAGATAAAGTCTCCTTTTGCAGGAGAAAATCCATAAAATTGTTTCATTTCTCTTTCAAATTCTGCGTTATTTTCCAGAAGCGTGCAGGATGAATCAATGAGCCAGACACATCCGTCAAAACTCTCCAGTAGTGCTTTGTCAAGCAATAATTCCTTCCGGAAAGATTCCCGCTCTTTCTTTAATGCCACAATTTCTGCCTGCAGAAGTGCAATCTCGGATTTATGATTTTTTCGTTGATTCATACTAATTTAGAGCAAAAATAATGTTTTTAATAAATAAATCGATAAAAAATCAAAAAATCAGGCTTTTTATCATGTAAGAAAATCAGTTGAATTGTCAAAATATCCTCTTTCTCCGACTTCCCGGGTGATAATCAGGAGTGATTCATGTAATTTTTGATTCTATCCCAAAAATGAAACCTGAAAGTACTTCGCCAGTGGCTGGGACTTTCAGGTTCTTTTATAAATTTACCTTAAAATTACTTAGGCACGTTTACTTTAATCTGAGTGCCATTGGGTGTATTAATCTGAATATTGGATTTGGGTTCCTGAGGAGCCTGCTGCTGAATGATAACGGTTTGCTGTTGTTGAATTTTTTTAGGGGATGTAGAAGACCATTTTAAGGTATATTCTCCTTTTTTGTTTACGATTTCATACACTACTGTCTCGGGATAATTGGTGTTGTTGTTTGGTCCTTTAATCTGTAGGATATTTTTTTTGATTGCCGGAATACTTGCGTCTTCAAAGGTAATCAACGCCTTAACCCAATCTGTCTGAACATCAGTAGCAACAACGCTGGAGGCAGGTTCCTGATTAATTGGAACACCATTGAACATAACGCTGAATTTCAATCCATCAGCCGAAAAGATGGTTACATCATGACCAATCTGAGACGTTTGTCCCATCATGAAAGCAGAAGAAAGAAAGAACAAACCAATAAATATGATTGTTTTTTTCATAATAAATAAAAAATTATATGGTGAAAAAATAATTAAACGTAAGTAAAGTGGACTACAAAGCACTTAATATAGCCTCCCTGAAAAGTCATTTTATCTAAAGAGGTTTTACCGTGACTGACATACTCCTAACATATAACCCGTATCATTCAAAAAGGTTTGTTCTGAATATTACTGAACCATTAATACAAGCCAGGCTTTGGCTGTATTTCCTGCATCGAGCAATTCTTTTGCATACTGATGCAGGTGTTTTTCTCTTTCCTGCTGATTGCCTGCAAGGGCATTGATTACTCTTTCGTCGGTTTTTACGGTTTCGCATTCGGATTCGGAAGGCAGGGCTACAAAAGAAGCAAGTTGTGCGAGGTTGTTTCCGGTAAGGATTTGGCTCATTCTTATGGATTCCGGCAGCGCACTGACCCCCATTCCGAGTATATTTACGGGTTGGGGAAGTTCAAAAATAGCGTCTCCGTTTGCGCGGCAATAGTAATGCCTTCCCATTCTTGCCACTAAATCTGCTTTATAAGGGTCTATTCTGCCTTTTTCGTTTAAAATTTCTTCCTGAATATGGATTCTTACGACTTCACAGATGATGAGGTTACCTGCCCCGCCTTTGGCTCCCAGCTTTATGATTTCTCTGACCTTACATTCCATCTGAACCGGGGATTCCTTTACCCGAAAAGGCTTTACCACCTCTGATTCTACTGGTGTCAGGCCGGCTTTTTCAAACTCACTTACACCGTAAGGGTATTCCACGCTTGCCAGCGACATTTGATAAACCATATTATAATTCACCATATTAATCACACATTCTCCGGTTTCTTCTACATTTTTGAGGGTGTCTTTGGTGGTATTTCCCTTTACTTTCCGGTTTGAGGAGAAAATCAGCAGCGGAGGATTGGAACTAAAAGCGTTAAAAAAACTATAGGGTGCCAGATTGGGGGTACCATCCGGGGAGATTGTGCTTACAAATGCGATGGGACGGGGAGAAACAGAGCCAATCATATATTGGTGGAGGTCAGGTGTTTCTGTTTTGGAAGGATCAATAGTCAGCATAAAGAATGTATGATTATATTTTTTCGGAGTACAAAGGTAGTAACTTTTTCTGTTCACTAAATGAAAAATAAATTTAAAAAGCGGCCCTGTTTCCAGAACCGCTTTTCTTGAAAATATTCTTAAAACTGATTATTTATGGATAAGCAGCTTATAGTTGGAAGATTTACCTCCGGAAGAAAGTCTTACAAAGTAAGCACCTTCTGAAAGATTGCTCATGTTCAGTTCTTTTTTCAGGTTGCCACTCATTACGGAGTAGGATTCGCTGAAGATTTGTTTACCCTGAATATCGAAGAGGGAAAGTGCGATTTTATCCTCATTGGTATTGGAAACTTCCAGCGTGAAAGTACCGCTATTTGGATTAGGATAGATTTTTACCTCTCCTTCGATTTCATCTTCTATCCCTACCGATGCTTCAATTACCTGAGAAGAGGTATTTGTACCACAGGCATTGGTAACAGTAAGGGTAACGGTATATCCACCACTTGCAGTGTAGGAATGCAATGGATTCATCTGAGTAGAGGTGCCACCATCTCCGAAGTTCCAGGTATAAGAGGTAGGACTTCCGGTAGAAGTACTGGAGAACTGATAGTTTCCGGAAGCACCGGTATAGGTAAAGGAAGAAACCGGAGCTGCATTTACTGTAATCAGGTTGTTCTGAGTAGAGGTATTGCTTCCGCTTGCATTGGTTGCGGTAAGCGAAGCACTGAAAGTGCCTGTATTGGAATACGTTACAGTCGGATTCTGAGCAGTAGAAGAAGCCGGGCTACCACCGGTGAAAGTCCATAAATAAGAAGTAGGGTTACCGGTAGAAGTACTGGTGTAAGTTACGCTCTGACCTGTACAGATAGCAGTAGGAGTAGCGGTAAAGGATGCTACCGGAGTACTGCCGGAAGAATTGGGGCAAAGAATTGGTAGGGCGTACAAGGACATATCCAAATCCCATCCTGTGCCAACTTCGGAGAAAGGATGCCAGGTATTATCACTCCATTGTTCCCACGCAGTACCTGGAGGAGGCGTATTAAGGTCGCGGTTTGAGATTAGGGCTACGGTATCACCGGCTGCGTAAGCAAACTGAATTCCGAGGTAGAAAGGCCCTGTAATATTCACGGGAGTTGTAAAGTTTACAACCGTTTCGTTGCCTGCTGCTACGTCAGTTTCAATGGTTTGTAAAAGTACATTCTGTGTATAAAGCTGAGTACCGGGAGTGCCTGCATTGTCAGACCATACTTTAACCTGAATATTAGTAGTAGGGCTATTGGTTGCCCCTACACCGAAACCGAAAATTGCGCCTGATAATTGAACGGGAGCACCAACATAATTATAGAACTCCGCTTTTGCAATATCACCATAATCGTTATGTCCGGCTACATAGCCCCATCCACCGGAATTATAAATTGCCAGTGTGTCATTTCCATCAATGTTGGAAAGTGTATCACAAGAACCGCCGCCTGAGCAGTTGATTACTGTAATGGAGCCGGTATGCGTATCAGTAGCAGTACCATTGGAAGCGATTAAAGTCGCAGTATAAGTACCGGCAGAACCGTAAGTTACCGTCGGATTCATGGCAGTAGAAGTAGCCGGTGTACCACCAGGGAAAGACCATGAGTAGGAAGTAGCTCCTGAACCGGTAAAGGTACACTGAACTGCCTGTCCGATACAGCCCGGATTCGGGGAGTAGCTGAAGTTGGCATTGGGGCCGCCGGAGGCCTGACATGCGTTGGAGGTAGTCAGGGAAGCACGGCGGGGAGATACTGACAATACGGTTTGCATTCTGGCTTTCTGGTTTGCAGTAAACAGATTCATACAAGCGTCATTGGTATAATCCATGTAGTTCATACTCATATCACCGCTATTGCTGCAGCTGATGGTAGGGAAAGTAGGACAGCCATAGTTTTCGTCTGCCTGATTAGGGGTGTCCCCACAGTAATCTGAGCCGTTACAGCTTGTTCCGTCATCGCCCCAAATATGGATAAGGCCCAGCCAGTGACCAGCTTCGTGGGTAAGGGTTCTTCCTTTATTATAAGGAGGAGCCACATTACCGGTATTTCCAAAAGCATTATAAAGAATAACCACTCCGTCTGTATTTGCAGCACCATTATTGGCGTTCATTCCTGTAAGACCGGAATTATTCGGGAACTGAGCATATCCGAGCAGTCCGTTTCCAAGGTTACATACCCAGATATTGAAATACTTGGTAGGGTCCCAGGAAGTAGCGGGCTTAATGGTAGCGTCTATGTAATTCATGCTGTAAGGAGGGGCTGTAAATCCGGCTGTATTACGGTTTATACGGTCAATTCCAGGCTGTGCTAAAGGATTCCCGTTAGGGTCAACCACTGCAAGGCAGAATTCAATTTCGCAATCTGCTGCTACTCCTGCAAAAGTGGCAGGAGTACTGGAAGCATCCGGATTGGTGCGGCGGTAGTCCTGATTCAATACTGTAATCTGGGAATTAATCTGAGCCTGAGAAATATTGGTACCGCTTCCCACTGCTTCTCCGTTATGGATTACGTGAACGATGGTAGGAATAGTAACCACCACATTGGTTTTCGCAGGATTGGCCTCTCTTTTGGCCACTTCCTGATTTAGCCATAACTGAAAGTCTTCCAGAGAGCCTAAATCAGGATATTTTTCACGTAGTTTTGCATCTGCTTCCATGGTCGAACAACGCTCACGATGCACTGCTTCACCCCCTTTTGTGTAAGTTTTCTTTTCTACCTGTGCCTTTTGTGCAAGAGACGGCAAAAATGCGAAAAGAACAAATGTTAATAATGTAAACCTTTTCATGTAAAAGATGATTTAATATAAAAAAATAGAATAAAAATGTTTAAGTCATTCAGGATAATTCAGTAATGCAAATTCATCATAAATCACTAAACTGTAAATTTTTCCCAAATTTATGGCTTTTTATGTAAACCAGCAGACTTTTTTTTCATTAACGTTAATTTTTCAAAAAAGATTGCCGCAAAGTCTGAACTTTTGAACTTTAATCTTAAACAGCGGAAATACAGAATGGAAAGATATTTCGTGGAGAAATAAATTATGGAGAAACAGATAGCAATCTTTCTCAGTTGCCGGGGTCAAATAAAAAATCTCATTCGAGGCACATAAAGATACTCACCCAACGATTCATGTTTTTTTTCGATTTCTGAATCAGGTCCGGTTGTCCGCACTGAAAAAAGCGAATTAAATGCACTCAAAAATTCATTATTAAATATTTGTAATCTCAGTATTTACCCCCTTCTGGAAGCCCTTGCGGAGCCTCCTCCCAGAATACCGGCACCCAATACAAAGCCGAAGTTGTACCACCCTCCGTTATTATTGACTTCATACATGGAAATATTATCCATAAAAAGGGATAATATAAAAGTTACCGGGCTGATAAATCCATGCCAAAGGCCATTTAAAAAGCCGGCTGTTTCACCCGTTACACACGCACTCAGGTTGTCAGGCGTAGCGGTACAGCCGCTGAGTAAAAAAAAGCAAAATACTACGATTAAAATTCTCATGATACTTAATTATTTAGCGGTAAATTGTAAAAAAAATTTCCGAAGGTTAATACGATTGTAATTTTATGCTACAAATATAATAAATATTCCGAAAGAAAAATTCTTCTGTGATAAATACTGAGGATCCGGCTAAAAAACTATCTTTTTTTCACCGGGTTTTCGATTTCGATAAATTCGCCTGTAGTCCAGCGTTCTTTGGCGGGGATTTTTTGTCCGGGTTTGAGCTTATTCCAGTATGAAAAAGGAATTTCGAGTGTATGTTTTCCGCCTTTACGGTCTGAAACTGTAATTTTGTATTTTTCCTTTTTGTTTCCTTCCCTCCACTCCCGGGATGAAAGATAGGCTGACTGAGGCCAGGAAGGAGATTGATTCTGAGCAGAGGATTTTATGCTTTCCTTTCTGACCCACTCATAGATTTCATAATAATAGCGGTTTGCATAAACGGGTACATCTCTGTAAATGCTTTCCTGATATCTTTCTGTTTTGTTTTCATACACGGTTTCGGTGCAGTAACGGTCTTCAAAATATCCATTCCCCCTGTCTGTTTTTCCGCATACATACCGCCGGGTTCCTGAGGGGACTCTTACCGTCCGGGTTCTCGTTTCGTAGTGGTCAAACACTTTATCATAATGATGAATCTCGCGGGAGGTGCGTACATTAAAGGCAGAAGGGGGTAAACTCCAGCCGTCTTTCCGAACTGCTTCATTGTGCTCAAGCTCTGTTTCCCTGTACCATTCAAATCCTGAAACGGTAACCTGAGCAGGGGTTTTGAGGGAATAAACACCCCATACAAGTAAAAAAGTAAGGGGGATAAAAATCCACAGGGGGAATTTTCTTTTCTGATTCAGCCTGGCGTGCGCCAATTCGTTTTCGTTGAGTTCCCTGACGATTTTGCCATCCACCGGCACTTCTTCTTCATTATATTCCCTGACTTCCAGACTGCTGTCCTGACTCAGTTCGTCTCTATCATTTCCGCAGGATTTGCAGGAAACATCTTCCGCCCGGTTGTGAGAGTGGCAATGCCCGCATATCCAGTTTACACCGGCTTTTGCCGCACGGATTTTTTCGATATCGGCGATACTGACAGCATTTTCCGGAAGATAAAACCGGACATTCCGGGGTCTTGAGGCACCGCACCCGGTACATTTCAGATCCGGGCCATTGTTTCCGGTTAACCCGCAAACCGGACAATCCCATTTCGCTACATAAACAGCCATAGTTTATCTTTTTGGTACAAAATGAATGAAATCATGGTGGATGGATTTGAAAATATTTTTCCGCAATGAAGAATGGAACTTGCTTCTCCAAAATCTCTGAATGCGAAGCAGAATATTATACGGAATACTTTGCCAAAAGATTTAAATCAAAATAAAAAAATAAAAGTATGGAATTTCAGGAATTACTCATTATTTTTATCCCGAAAACCTGTAACGGTTTCATTTCTGATTATTTTTCATCCCTTTTAATACTGAATTTTATGTCAAATCAATGGATTGTTTTCCTTTTTTTCTGGACTGTGGTTTATTGTGTGAATGCTCAGAATAATGTCGGAATAGGAACGATGACTCCCAACCCGCGGGCATTGATGGACCTGACGGCATCGGACAAAGGCCTGCTGATTCCAAGGCTTACCCCTGCTCAGCGGCTAAGCGTACCGGTCACCAGTGCGGAAAACGGGCTGCTGGTATATGATGTAGGAGACTCCTCCTTTTATTACTGGAATATGAGTCAGTGGGTACGTTTTCCGCTGCCCTCTTATAATTATACTCTGGGATATAATAATGCCTCTCAACTACTTTCTCTTACCGATGGAGGAGGGACACTAACCGTTCCGCTGAATATGTTTAATTCCACCCTGGTTTTTAACCCGGCAACTCAGTCTCTTTCGGTTACGGATGCGGGTGGCACCCTGACTACTCCTCTGAGTGTATATAATTCCTCCCTGACATTTAACAATACCAGTCAAACCCTTTCTGTTGCAGATGCGGGAGGGTTACTGAGCGTTTCTCTTTCGTCCCTAACCAATAATGCGCTGGTCTTTGACTCCCTGACCAATCAGCTCACGCTTACTGACGGGGGAGGCTCTCTGACTACGACTCTGAATATTAATACGGATGATTTTGACTGGACCCGGAATACCGCAAACGGTACGATGCATCCTTCTACCCTTACAGACCGGATTGGTCTGGGTACTACTACTACAAACCCCTCTGCACTGCTGGAGCTTCAGTCCGGAACTCAGGGGTTTCTTACTTCCCGGATGACTACTGTACAACGACTCGCTATTGCAGCTCCGCCTTCGGGGCTGGAGGTATTTGATACGGATGCCGGTGTGAAGATGTATTATAATGGTGTCCGGTGGCTGGAAATTGGGGCTGTGCCGATAGGATCTGTACAAGCCTGGCACAAGTCAGCAGCAGGAACACCGGTTTTACCCTGGGGCTGGGTGGAGTGCAACGGACAATTGATTGCAGACGCTGAGTCACCCTATAATGGAACGAATGCTCCCGACCTGAATCCCGGTTCCCGGTTTCTTAGGGGGAGTTCGGTAAGTGGTACTTATCAGGCAGAGGATTTTGCGGGGCATACTCATACCGGAACAACTGCTGTGGACGGAAATCATACCCATGATATTGACCCTCCCGCTACTACTACTTCTGCATCGGGAGTACATAGTCATACGGGCACAACCGGAAATGTAAACAGTGGAAATAATGGGGTATGGATTCCTTATGATGACAATACTTCGGACAACTGTGAGGGGGACTGGACAGATGATAATGCGTCTCAGTGTGGCAGCGGATGGAACGGGAAAAACACTTCCGGAAATTTTCTGGGGCGAATAGATGGCCCCTGTCTGAATCACTCTCACAGCATTCCGGCAGATGGAAATCATGATCATACTCTCGATACCGGGCTGTTTCAAAGTGGTAGTAACGGGAGTCATACCCATTCTTTTACCTCAGATGTTTCCGGTGGTACAGAAACCCGCCCTGTGAATATGAGTGTGGTATGGATTTTCAGGGTTAAGTGAAGGCTCTCAGGAGGGTTGTTTCTACAACATGGAAACCCAAGTGACAGAACCTGCATCTTTACACCCATGATAATTTTCGATAATATTTTTCGGTTTTCCTTAGCTATTTGTTGGCCCCACTCCAATTATTGAAATAAGAAATCGTTTTATGCAGCAATCATAATCCGCTGAAGGATTGCTTTGACGGGGGTTTTGGAGGTTACAACAATATTATGTGGTACATGCAAAGGAATCTCCAGATAATCTCCGGGGGCAAGATGAATTACGTCATCCCCTACATAACAGGTGCAGGTTCCTTCAAGAATCATAAAACTTTCATACATATCGTCATGGCTTTCTTCCGGAAGAACTTCTTTCAGAAAAGCGACGAGCATAATGGTATTTCCTTCTTCTGTGAGTGGATGTAAATACAACCCTTCGTATTCGTCGGGAGCGTGTACCTCCTTCAAAGCGGTTGCCCACAATTTAGGGTCAGAATACCTGGAGATTTGAGGAGGAGATTGCAGGTCTATATTTTTTTCCTGCTCTAAATTATCCAAAACCGAGAATAACTTCTCTTTTACATTTGACTTCGGCTTTACAGAATAAGATCCGGCAAAAACCTCCAAAGCGGTTTCAGTTTCTTCCAAAGCGGCCTGAAGTTCAGGATACTCCTTACAATACCGAAGAAAATCAACGGTTTCTGTATCCGATAAAAGTCCAAGACAAAAATCCTCAATCACGCCTGATTCTATGTATTTATCAATATCTAACATACTTACATTACTTTCTTTAATTCTCTGATTCCAATTCTTATTCTACTTTTTAGCGTTCCCAGCGGAATTTTCAGTTCTTCGGCTGCCTCTGAATGAGAAAAACCCAGGAAATAAACAACATGAATTGCCTCCTGGTATTCAAAATTTAAGGTTTGCACTTTTTCCTTAATTCCGATGTACGTTACATCAAAGGTATCGTGATGTACTTTTTCAATATGCGTATAATTTTCCATGGGTTGACCGGCCAACATTTGTTTAAACATTTTGGAACGAGTAAAATCAATCGCAGTATTCCGTGCCAAATTGAGAAGCCAGGTAAAAAGCCTGCCTTTCTCCGTATTATAAGAATTGATATTTTTCCAGATTTTAATAAAAGTATCCTGTAAGATATTTTCTGCGAAATCTTCTCTTTTTACAATTTTCAGAATGATACCATACAAAACACCACTATATTTATCATACAACTTTTCAAAAGCAACTTTATCATGGCTTTGCAGTAATCTGACAAAGTCAAGTTCATCTTTTTTTGGGAAGTCATTCGTTTCAGCACTCATTCATTGCAGTAATTCAATTTGTTAAAAAGTAAGTATCAGTAACTTTTTGCTTTATTATTTTCTTGAATTTATTTTCCCTTAAAAACAACATTCGAAGAAGAATTGTAAAAAAGCACTTCCCTTACTTTAAGCCATAATTTCGCTTCAAAGTACGTAAAAAAAAATGAGGTGTGCAAATTATTAAGCGGGAAAAAGAAAATCGCCTTGAGATTTACACGATAAATATCTATAAATTAATTATTTTAAAACATAAGCATTGTCGTTTTTTATGGTTAGTTTCTGAGTTATAATAAATCCTGTTTTTTGTTAAAATTGATAAGAAATCTTAAGTTTTGCGGCAAAAGGGGTGCCTGCAGTATAATGAATTTGTGTAGTCGGGCTTGCAGCCCCTTTCAATTGGCTTGTGGTTTCAAACTGAGCTTCTTTCCATTTTGTATTCAGCAGGTTCTCTGCATAGATTCCCAATTCTATTTTTTTATGCGTATAGGTTATTGTGCCATCAGCGAGGAAATATCCCTTTGCAATTATGGTATTGAACTCATTTGCGGGACGGTCAGCAAGAAAACGATAACGAACAGAAAAGAAAAGATTTTCAATTATTTCCATTTTTATCCCTCCGATAGAGGTAAGCACTGGCGCAAGTGGAATATAATTTTCTCCTTTGGGTGCGCTGCCGATGGCACGGGGCCTGGCAATATTCAGGTCAAAATCCGTCGTAACGCGCTGAAATGGCTGCCACCGTAAAGAAATATCTACACCTGCTCTTTGCGTTTGTCCACTCGCTTCCACTACCGCCTCGTCGCCTACATACACAAACTCCTGCTGTAACCGCAGCCACCAAACAGAAGCATGAACGAATAGAGAGGGCTTAGCTTTCAGTGCTGCCCCCACTTCTGCACCGAATGCCTTAGGTAAAATTTCTACTCCTTTTTGGGCTACTACAACCCGGGCATCATTGGAATGGAATCCGACTCCCGAATTGGCAAAAATCCTCAGTTTATTGTTGAGCGTATAATATATACTTGCTTTGGGAGCGGGTAGCAGCTTTTGGACAAATTGCCTTTTGTAGCCTGAACTGTCAAGTTTGTCATTATAATTAAAGTTAAAAGCATCCATTCTCATTCCCAGATTCATGTGCAGTTTGGGAGAAAAAGTGATGTCTTCATTGAAATACGCTGCGGCGTTCAGCTCCTGAATCTCTCCACTGGAAATCGGTTTCAGAAAAATATTGCGGAGTTTCACATTGCTCAATTCAGAGTTTTTGATTTCGTCTATTCTGAGATTCACCCCAATTTCTGTATCAAATTTCACTTTTCCGAGCATATTTGTCTGATAAAATGCTCCTTTATAGCCGTAAATCGTGCGGTTTTCTGATTGGTGAATTGCATCTCCGTCCTGAGGATTATGAAGATAAAAGGTAAAGTTAGAGAATAAATCAAAGTTGTATTTTGAAATAAATAGTTGGTTTTTAAAGGATTGATTAGCACTGATTGTAGTTAGTAATTGGAGATTGGCATTGGTTCGGCTCGTATTTCCGCCCTCAGAGCTATCGATACTTCCAAAGAGAGAGAGATTTTCTGACAGAACTTCGCTTTCAGGAATTTGCCCTGAGGCATTCCAACGACTGTTAAAGTGAGAAAAGTCTGCAGTAAGAATATGTTTGTCGTCTATCAGCCCCTGATATTTGGTAAAAAAATTGAGGCGATTCAGATTGTCGGGGGCTTGAAAATAACCTCTTCTGAAAAGATATTCTCCGGCTGCGTACCAGTTTTGTTGGTTTTCTTTGGCCTTTTCGCCCAAAAGATTGACCATCGTAACCATTCGAAAATGATTATACATACCCGTTTCCAGAGTAATCTGATTTTTGTCCAACTCATTTTTTGTTTGAAACGCGATTGCTCCTGCCGTTGCGAAGTTTCCCGTTCTGGCATCGTAACAACCTTTATTTACCCTTACATTCTCTACCAGCTCCGGAATCACAAAATGCAAATCAGCGTATCCCTGCCCGTGTGCATGAGAAACCATATTGACCGGCATTCCGTCCACAGTAATCGCTATATCTGTACCGTGGTCCACGTCGAAACCCCTCAGAAAAATCTGTTCGGCCTTGCCTCCACCTGCGTGCTGAGCAATAAAGAGCCCCGGAACAATCCGCAGAATATCCTGAGTAGAATTAATGGTACGAAGAGAAATGTCCATTTTTGTAATCGTATGAATTACCGGGTTTTTATTTCCTGAAATCACAACTTCTCTTAATTCTATGCTTTTAGGGGTCAGTTTTACCGTTAACTCTGTGGTTTCGTGGTCTTTTACTTCCACCTGAATTTCTTTGTTTTCGTATCCCAAAATACTGAAAGAGAGTATAAAACTACCAGTTTCTACATTTTCAAAAATAAATCGTCCATCTTGTCCGCTTTCGGTATTGAGACCGGATTCAAAAGAAACGAATACATTTTCGATAGGAAGCTTTGATTGCTCGTCCACTATTTTTCCCACCAGGATTCCGTTATGTGCAACGGCAATCATGGCAGAGCAGAGCAAAATAAATATAAAGAAAATCCTTCTTTTCATATTTTTCAAGACGTTTTCAGTCAAAATACTTTACGATAAAATTCACCTGCACCGGAATCCTAAGTTAAATGAGAGAGGCTATCCTTTTTACAAATTTATTACTGAGGCCTAAAAAAAGATTCTTTCTACAGTCCAGTAGGCTGCAATGAGCGCAATCAATAAGCTCGAAGGCATAACGATACGGGTTCGATACCATGCTCTTTCTGAAAACAACTTTGAAACGACGAAATACATAAAAGCTATCACCGTAAGTTGTCCGAGTTCTACTCCTACATTAAAGCTGATTAAGGCATTGAAAAAAGCGTAACGCGGCATTCCTAAATCGCCCAGTGCACCCGCAAAGCCCAGACCATGTACCAATCCAAAGAGGAATACCATCAACATTCGCCAGGGTTTTACTTTTTGGGACAAGAGATTTTCGAAGGCAAGAAAAACAATTGATAATGCAATAATCGGTTCGATAATGTCGGGAGGAGCCTGAATGTATTCATAAATCGCCAACCCAAGCGTAATAGAGTGTGCAAGGGTGAACATCGTGGCTTGAATCAATACTTTTTTAATATCCGTATTCAGGAAGAACACACAAAGGATAAACAAAACGTGATCCAATCCCAGAGGCAGAATGTGGGTAAAGCCCAACGCTAAATATTTACTGAACACCTGGCCATCTTCCATCAGGTCTAATTCATACTCAATTGTATGCGCACGGGCAACACAGAAAATAAATAAAAGAAGAAAGGAGGTGATAATCTTTTTTTTCATGATCGTTTTTTAAACCGTTTTCAGGGAGATTATACTTTTTGTGCAGTGAGAATCAGCGGGTCAATGGTTTTGTTGATGCTTTGAGCCTGCGCTTTGAGGGATTTTCCTTTGGCAGTATCACCGCCCGCTTCGTAAATCATGCCTGCTTTATAGATAAGATTGGCATTTTGAGTGTTCATACGCATCATTTTATCCGCACATACTTTTGCATTGGCATAATCCCCTTTGAGATAATAAATCCAGGCTATAAGTTCGTTTGCGTCTATATTTTCGGGGCGTAGCGCCAGATCAATTTGTGCGTTTTTCAAGGCTTCATCCAGTTTTCCGGCTGCCATTAATGCAGTTGCAATTTCTCTGCTTCCGTTGTGTTTGGCATATCCTTCTTTTTCATTATCAGCTTCACTCTCCAGCAATAGACGAAGAACATCTTCTCTTACTTCTTTGGCTTTGTCCTTTTCACCTTTGAGTTCGTATAAATCTGCCAGAAAAGCGACATAAGAGGACTCACTCAGGCTGCGAATGGCATTTTTGCAATGCATTATAGCATCATCGTATTTCCGCTCAGCTCTTCCCACTTTTGCCAGTCCTATTTCGGCGGATGCGTAATTCGGACGGTATTGTAAGGAGGTTTCGTAGAGCATTCTGGCAGTGTCGTTTTTTCCCATATTCAAATACAAATCCCCTAAAATCACCCTCGCCCATTCGGTAGATTCTGAGCCTGCCGGCCCGGCCTGTATTGCAAGTTTGATTGCCGCTATTGCACCGGGATTATCGCCATAAATCTGACGGATGTAAGAGGAACGGGAATAAGAACGTAAGTCCGGGTGAATTGCCAGCATTTTATCACAGGCCTTTACCGCTTCTTCATAATTTCCCAATTCGACGCTGGCATCTACGAGTGCGCCATAAATTCCTGAATCGAAATCATTTATCGCTCTGGCTTCTTCTGCTACAGCTTTTGCTTCAGAAAAACGATGAAGAGAAAGCAAAATAGAGGACTTATAGGACTTAGCAAGAAAAACATGCTCCTGACTGGCTTTTGAATCCTGACTGATATTATCAATTACTTTTAAGGCTGCTCCATAATACATGGAGTTTCCGGTAATGCGCACTTCGGTCAAATACAATTCTGTGAGTTTAATTTTAGCCGCATTATCTTCAGGGTTCTTGTTGATTGCTTCTGATAATTTTTTAAATAAAGCCTGCATTTTTTCCCACTCTTGTTCGTTTCCGGCAATGCTTTTACGCTGCGCTAATTCCGTAATCAAGGGGTTTTGTGTTTGATTTTCTGAGGTTTTTATTTTCTGGCAAGCAGTTCCGCCAAAGAGTACAACGACACTCAAGAGAACCCAAAGCAGGCGAATGGAAGAATGAATTTGCATATAAAATGAGAATTTAAGTGTTTACGAATAAATATAAAAAAACGGGGTTATCGTTACAATAAAACCATTTTTCTACAATACTTACGAAGTGAAAAGAGAATTGGATTTTTTGAAAACACTTTTTTTCCTTCAGAAGCTGTTGGTAATTGATTTTCCTACTCTTTTTGTCTTTTAGGAATTTCCCTATAAACAATAAAGCCACTTCCTTTCGGAAGCAGCTTTATTGTCTTGAACTAATAAAAAATATGGAGTAAAAAAGGGGGGGATTATTGTTTTACGATTTTGGCACGATAATTACCACTCACGGTAGTAACCTTTACAAGATAAGTACCTGTAGGGTAACTTTCTGGAAGTTTTACTTCATGGCTAAATATCCCGTTTTCAGCCATTACTTCCTGGCGATACACTGTTTGTCCCAGCATATTGACCACTTCTATCATACCGTTTGCATCATTGAACTCCTCGATTGCAATTTGGAAAGTACCCTTATTCGGGTTGGGGTAAAGCGCCATATTGTCGTTCAGGATTCCGTCCATATTATACGTTTGCAGGTTATCATAGAGATCAGCACCCGGGTCTTCCGTTCTGCTTCCCAATCCCGTAACTGTTCCGCTACAAGTTTGTACAGAATAGCGTAGCGAAGAGATTCCTGTTAAATTATTACAACCAATTGCAGTTACGAATATTTCGTAAGTAAAGTTACTGGTAAGTCCGGTTCTTGTGTAGCTTGTATTGGTAGTAAATACGTTGGCAAACACTGTATTCGAAGTAGGATTTTTAAATCTTATTCTGTATCCGATTGCACCCGGAACAGCATCCCAGGTTGTAGTGATATTTTTACAGGTGATTCCGCTGAAAGCCACATTCATCACTTGTGCCGGACGTGGGTCAGCAACGGTAACGTAAATAGGATTCGCAAATACAGAATAGGTATTTCCACATTTTCCAGCCACACTCACCTCAAACATTTGACCATAACCCGATACAGGAACGGTAAGAGAGGTAGAAGTACCAGACAATACAACTTGTCCGTTGCTCGTTGGGTTAAGCGTAGGAGTAACCTGACGAATATAAGTAATATAGTGGGTGTAACCTGAATTATTCCAACTAATGTCAATCTTATTACAGTTTGCAACAGCGGTAAATCCTGTAGGAGCAACACCACAGTTATTCGTTCCGGAAGTCGTAAAGTAGGCATTCGCACTAACAATCCCATTATTATCTTCGACATATGCTACATAAGCGGTAGCAGGAGCTAATACCGTAAGATTGGCGGTAGTAGAAGAAGTTACGACAGTGGACCATGCAGAATTTCCTGTTACTTTTCTGTAATACACAGTGTAGTTAGGGGTACAGGCACCAATAATAGCCTGAGCCATATACGGATTTGTAGGGTTGGGGTTTACGGTTAAGCCCTAACTTTTCCTGAACTTAGGTAACAGCTTTAAAAAATCAGCGAGATGTACAAAAAACTTTAAAAAAGTTGTTTTTTAGGGAACAAAGTTATACTTTTGTGCTACCTAAAACTTAGGTAA
>JAIBAH010000135.1 GCA_019695295.1 Bacteroidia bacterium
ATAATGATAATCTTCCGGTAAATTTTAATCCGGACAGTATCGATTACAAAAAACAAAAAAAAAATCATAAGAAAGCAAAAAAAATATTCTTTTTCTGAAATCCCTCCTGAAAAAAGCCCAAAAATATGCCCCAAAGAAAGAAGCCCAACATTTCGGCCACTTACTTTGTAATATTTTCAGAGTCTCCTTTACTAATTCATAAAAATTCACAATTGTGGACAATTTTACTTCAGAATCAGAGTCTCCTTTACTAATTCATAAAAATTCACAATTGTGGACAATTTTACTTCAGAATCGGATTTTGTTCGCCTGATAAATCGGCATCAGGGTATCATCCATAAAGTATGTGGGATGTATTGCCATGATAAAGATGACAAAAAAGACCTCTTTCAGGAGGTAGTATTGCAATTATGGAAATCTTTCGGGAGCTTCAGGGGTGACTCCAAGGTGACCACATGGATTTACAGAGTTGCGCTGAATACTGCAATTTCAGCATTCAGAAAAGAAAGTAAAAAGCCGGATCAGTCTGATATCAGCACTTTGCCGCTTCAGGTACCGGAAGACACTGATTTCCAGGAAAAAAACGAACAATTTCAACTACTTTATCAGGCTATCAGGCAACTTTCTGAAATAGAAAGAGCATTGGTAATGCTTTATCTCGACGACCTTCCCTACGAAGAAATTGCAGATTTGATGGGAATCACTGCAAATAACGCAAGGGTAAGAATGAATCGTATCAGAGAAAAATTAAGACAAATAATGGGTATAATGCAGGTTAGTTAATTTAATGAAAAAATAATGGAATTAGATAATATAAAACAAATCTGGAAAGAACTCCATCAGCAGACTCAGGAAGATACCTATAATGAGGAAGCGATATTCGCACTTATGAAGGGAAAATCCCGGAGCGTAATTGCTTCAATACGAAAAAACCTTCGTTTTGAAATGATTCTGACGGCTGTAATCATGCTCTTTTTTATTATTCTCCCTTTTATCTATAAAGGAGAACTGCTTCAGATTATCCTTGGACTTTGGGCTTTAATTTGTGGAATATACCTGTTTTTTTATTTGCAGAAATACAAAATCATTGAATCTTTTAATGAAAATGAGGGCAATCTGAAAGAAAATCTGCACAAACTCATCCATAAACTCAGAAAATATACCAAAATTTACTTCTGGAGCAATGTCGTATTAATTCCGTTGGTTCATATCACCAACTTCATTTTTCTCCGTTTCTTTGAAATACAGGTTTTTCATAATCTGGCCGGTACCAAAGACATCATTATCTATCTGATTTACGTTACTGCTATCAGTATTGCGATGATATACTTTTTTCACTGGTACATACAGCGGTTGTACGGAAAATATATCGGGCAACTCCAGAAATACGTTGACGAATTAAACGAAATTTGATTTTTTTATTTATTTAACTGAAAATATGAATACACCATTCTTTAGTTTTTTATCAATTCTGATTCTTTCAGCATTTTTTGCACTCGACACACTGGCTCAAAAATCTTCGGCTGCTGATACTGAAAACGCCTTACTCTGGAAAGTAAGCGGCAACGGTCTGACACAGGAGTCCTATCTCTACGGCACAATTCATATAATTTGCCCGGATGAGCTGATAATGAATGAAACCATAAAAAAACATTTTGACAAAACCCAACAGGTTTATCTGGAAATGGATATGGATGACCTGGGCTTACTCCTGAAAATGCAGTCCCCCAAAACCATGAATATGGAAAAAGGGAACTCCCTGAAAAAGCTGCTCCCTACAGAGGATTATGCACTCCTTAACAATTTCTTTCGGGACAGTCTTCAGAAAAACATCAAAAACTACGACAAAACCAAACCGTTTTTCACACTTTCAGCCATTTATCCCAAAATGCTGCCCTGTAGTCAGCCGGCTTCTTATGAAGTAGAATTTCTGAAAATGGCAAAATCCCAGAAAAAAGAAATCCTTGGACTCGAAACACTCGATGATCAGCTTGCTGCGGTAAATTCTATCTCATATAAGGAACAGGCAGAAGGACTTATCGAATATATCAAAGATTTTTCGCACTCAAAATCAGAATTTGAGCGGCTTGTAAATGCCTACAAAAACCAGAATCTGAAAGAATTTTCTGCACTTATGGAAGAAGAAGAGGGAAAAACGGAAGGTTTTGAAGAGAATTTCCTTAAGAAAAGAAACGATAAATGGACCAGCGTAATTGCAGAGGCAGCCAAAAAGAAACCTACTTTTTTTGCATTCGGAGCGGCTCATCTTATCGGTGAAAACGGAATGGTAAATCTGCTCAGAAATGCCGGATTCAAAGTAGAACCGATTGCTTTCTGATTCATAACAGAAATTTTAGTATCATAACTTTTTAAAATCCTGAGTTTTCAGATACAGGGAGAAAATTTTTTTCCCACCTCGGCGAAAATTTTCTTTTTTTTTCATTAGTAACTGAGGATAGCTTTTTTTTCAGGATATTTAATTACTTTTGCAACGAGAACCGTATAGCAGTATCCGGTTTTCGTTTCTGTTTTTTTAGATATCATAATTTAAAAAATCTTTTTCTTAATCTATTTCGTCAAAAGGGAAAACCTGTAATACTTTTTCAAATCATAACTAATCCATATGAGAATATACCTCTTTTGTTGTTTTTATATCATTCTAGGAGGAATTCCCTTTTTTACCCACGCTCAACCCAGGCAATATGATTTTTTTGTAAAGCCCGAAGACAACTCTTTATTATTCAAGGTTTGGGGAAATGGAATGAAAGGCTGCTCCTATCTTTATGGAACGATACATGCAATTTGTGAAGACGATATAAATACTCCCCCGGTTTTATTGAAATCCCTGAAATCTTCCCGGCAACTTTATCTGGAAATTGATATGGATGATATGAAGGAGTTGTTTATGGCGCAGGTAAATCTCGTTTTACCCTCCGACTCTTCCCTTAAATTTTTGCTGACCGAAGAAGAATATAGTTATGTCTATCAGTTTTTTCAGGATTCATTACAAAAAGATCTGGAACAATACGAAAATATCCGCCCCATTCTGATATCCGGTATTCTTTATCCCAATCTCTACAATTGCCCTAAGCCTCAGCCTTTTGAAAGTACGCTGATGGCCATTGCCCATAAGCAGAACAAAGAAGTACTGGGACTCGAATCCATCAAAAATCAAATAGACGCTTTCGATAAAATTCCGCTCAAAATACAGGCAAACTCCTTTCTGAATCAAATCAAAAAGTATGATTATGATAAAATGAAAGCCGCATACGACAGTATGTATTTTTTTTACAGAAAAAATGATTTGATTGGTTTATCCAGAATTATTCTTGAAAATGAAAGCATGAACGCCAATATTCGGGGCTTTGAAGATATTCTGCTATTTGAAAGGAATAAACGCTGGCTCAATGTAATTGTGAGAGCCAGTAAAACCAAACCTACTTTTTATGCCTTTGGAGCCGCACATTTGGTAGGAGAAAACAGTATCATCGATTTGCTCAGAAAAAGTGGATATAATGTCAAAGCAATAAAATATTAGAATATGCGTAAAATTGCTATTTTAGGCTCAACCGGATCAATTGGGACTCAGGCTTTGGAGGTAATAGAAAAAAATCCTGATAAATTTGAAGTTTCTGTTTTAACTGCTCACCATAACTGGGAATTACTTGCCAAACAAGCCAGAAAATTCAATCCTAATGCAGTAGTAATTGTAAACGAAACCCATAGAGAAGCACTTCAGGAAGCACTGTCTGACCTTCCCGTAAAAGTATTTTCAGGCGGAAAAGCGATGGAACAAATCGTTACAATGGACGAAATCCAAATGGTATTAACCGCCCTTGTGGGTTTCTCAGGACTTAAACCCACTATTCAGGCAATTAAAGCCGGCAAGCATATTGCTCTTGCCAACAAAGAAACCCTTGTGGTTGCCGGGGAAATCATCACTCATCTGGCAGAAGAACACAAAGTGGCAATCCTTCCCGTTGACAGCGAGCATTCCGCTCTTTTTCAGTGTATTAAAGGAGAAAGTCAAAATCCTATAGAGAAGATTTATCTTACTGCTTCCGGCGGTCCTTTCCGGGGCTTTAGTCTGGAGCAACTCCGGAATGTAACACCTGCTCAGGCCCTTAAACATCCTAATTGGGAAATGGGCGCAAAAATCACCATTGATTCGGCAAGTATGATGAATAAAGGACTCGAGGTCATTGAAGCAAAGTGGCTTTTCGGCCTGAAAAACGAACAGATTGACGTGATTGTTCATCCTCAGTCTATTATTCACTCCATCGTTCAGTTTGAAGATGGAAGTATGAAAGCCCAAATGGGTTTACCGGATATGCGTCTGCCGATTCAGTATGCGCTTGCCTACCCCAAAAGAATTTCGAATGATTTTCCCCGTTTTAATTTTCTTCAATATCCAAACCTTACCTTTGAATCCATTGATATGCATGTATTCAAAAACCTGAGGCTAGCCTATGAAGCAATGGAAGCCGGTGGTATAATGCCCTGTTTATTAAATGCTTCCAATGAAATCACCAACGAGCTGTTCCGAAAAGGGCAAATCTCGTTTACACAAATTGCAGATATCAACGAGTTGGTTATGAATAAAATTCAGAACCAGAATACCCCCAATCTGGAAATGCTTCTGGAAGCAGACTTCAGTGCAAGGGAACTGGCAAGAAACTCAGTCAATCAATGAGTATGGCTGTCATAATCCGAAAATGATAGTATTCAGGGAAAAACCACATTTTGAATCAACAATAATCAGGAACAGAGAGTTATAAAGGGGAAAATTCAAGTTTTATTCTCAAATTATTTATTTTATAGCATAAATTATGAAATACGACGTTGTAGTAATTGGCTCAGGGCCTGGTGGTTATGTTGCAGCAATCCGCTGCGCTCAGTTAGGGAAAAAAGTAGCAATCATTGAAAAATATAATACACTGGGAGGCACATGCCTGAATGTAGGTTGTATTCCTTCCAAGGCTATGCTGGATTCCTCAGAGCATTTTTATGCAGCAAAACACAAATTCGAAGAGCACGGAATCGAAGCAAAGAGCCTGAAAGTAAATCTCGCACAGATGGTAAAAAGGAAAGCAGACGTTGTTTCGAAAACTACTGAGGGCGTTGCCTTTCTGATGCGAAAAAACAAAATTGATGTTTTTACAGGACATGGCTCTTTTGTCAATAAAAATACAGTTAAAATTACCGCTTCAGACGGAAAAGAGCAGACAATAGAAGGAGAAAAAATCATTATTGCAACCGGTTCTAAGCCTTCTTCCTTACCTGGAATAGAGATAGATAAAAAAAGAATCATCACCTCTACAGAAGCGCTGGAAATTACTGAACTTCCCAAAAGTATGATTGTCATCGGAGGAGGCGTAATCGGAGTAGAATTAGGGTCAGTTTTTGCAAGATTAGGTACCAAAGTAGTGATTCTTGAATACGCAGACCGCCTGATTGCAGGAATGGATGGAGCACTCGGAAAAGAACTCCAGAAAATCCTGAAAAAGGAATACGGAGACGGGTATGAAGCGCATTTCAAAATGAAAGTAACCGGAGCAAAAGCCAGTCCAAAATCTGTAACCGTAACCGCTGAGAATGCAAAGGGAGAAACCGAAACTTTTACTGCTGATTATTGCCTGGTATCTGTCGGAAGAAGACCCTACACTGACCAGTTAG
The DNA here is from genome assembly GCA_019695295.1 of Bacteroidia bacterium. Lineage (GTDB taxonomy): Bacteria > Bacteroidota > Bacteroidia > J057 > J057 > JAAFHL01. Next base: position 5,677 of record JAIBAH010000135.1, read on the forward strand.
GTTTGGAAAATATAGGATTAACCACCGATAACAGAGGCAGAATTCCGGTAAATGCACATCTTGAAACCAGTATCCCGGGTATTTTTGCTATCGGGGACGTAATTCAGGGCGCAATGCTGGCGCATAAAGCCTCTGAAGAAGGAGTTTTAGTGGCAGAATATATTTCCGGTCAGAAACCCCACATCAATTACCTGGCGATTCCGGGAGTGGTATATACCTGGCCGGAAGTGGCCGGAGTAGGATACACAGAAGAGCAACTTAAAGAAAACGGAACTCCTTATAAGTCCGGGAGTTTTCCTTTCAGAGCATCCGGAAGAGCAAGAGCAAGTATGGATATGGAAGGATTTGTAAAAATTCTTTCCCATAAAGAAACGGATGAAGTACTCGGAATGCACATTATCGGAGCCCGCGCAGCGGATATGATTATGGAAGGAGTTTTTGCGCTTGAGTTCAAAGCATCTGCTGAGGATATCGCTATGCTTTCACACGCTCATCCTACCTTCTCTGAATCAGTAAAAGAGGCCGCACTTGGTGCTACCGGAAACAGAATTATCCATTTGTAATTATAATTAACAGTATTTGTCATAAAAAAACGCCGCTGACATACAGTGGCGTTTTTTATTTTCACAGAGCCTATCATTCCAAAACGAAAAAAGCCAGCATATTGCTATGCTGGCTTAATAAAAAAAAGGTAGGCGGCGACCTACTCTCCCACGTTTTACCGCAGTACCATCGGCGCTATGGGGCTTAACTTCTCTGTTCGGAATGGGAAGAGGTGAACACCCATGCTATAACCACCTGATTTTTCTAAGATAAACTATTCCCACAAGGGTAGTACTATCTTTCTTTGATATTTTTATGAATCGATTTCTCAATGACTATTGGGATACACAGTAGCAAATACAACTTATTACATTAAAAAACTACAAAGAGAAAATTTCGAGTAATTAGTACGACTCGGCTGAATACATCGCTGTACTTACACCTATCGCCTATCAACGTCATAGTCTCTGACGACTCTCATGGAGTACTTATCTTGTGGTTGGCTTCGCACTTAGATGCTTTCAGTGCTTATCCAGTCCGAACATAGCTACCCTGCAATGCCCCTGGCAAAACAACAGGTACACTAGCGGTTCGTCCAACTCGGTCCTCTCGTACTAAAGTCAGGTCCACTCAATACTCCCACGCCCACTACAGATAGAGACCGAACTGTCTCACGACGTTCTGAACCCAGCTCGCGTGCCACTTTAATCGGCGAACAGCCGAACCCTTGGGACCTTCTCCAGCCCCAGGATGTGACGAGCCGACATCGAGGTGCCAAACCTCCCCGTCGATATGAGCTCTTGGGGGAGATCAGCCTGTTATCCCCGGCGTACCTTTTATCCTTTGAGCGATGGCCCTTCCATACGGAACCACCGGATCACTATCTCCGTCTTTCGACCCTGTTCGACTTGTCTGTCTCTCAGTCAAGCACCCTTATGCGATTGCACTCTACGCACGGTTACCAAGCGTGCTGAGGGTACCTTTGAAAGCCTCCGTTACTCTTTTGGAGGCGACCACCCCAGTCAAACTACCCACCATACACTGTCTTTCTTCTCAGAAGTTAGGCCACAAGTAAAGGAAGGGTGGTATTTCAACGTCGGCTCCCCGAACACTAGCGTGCCCGGCTCTCAGCCTCCCACCTATCCTACACATCCCGTACCCGTAGTCAATGTAAAGCTATAGTAAAGGTGCACGGGGTCTTTTCGTCCCGTAGCGGGTAACCGGCATCCTCACCGGTAATACAATTTCACCGAGCTCGCGGCTGAGACAGTGCCCAGATCGTTACACCATTCGTGCAGGTCGGAACTTACCCGACAAGGAATTTCGCTACCTTAGGACCGTTATAGTTACGGCCGCCGTTTACCGGGGCTTCAATTCAGACCTTCTCTTGCGATGAGCCCTCCTCTTAACCTTCCGGCACCGGGCAGGTGTCAGGCCTTATACTGCGCCTTTCGGCTTGGCAAAGCCCTGTGTTTTTGCTAAACAGTCGCCTGGGCCATTTCTCTGCGGCTGCATTGCTGCAGCACCCCTTCTCCCGAAGTTACAGGGTTAATTTGCCGAGTTCCTTAGCCGCGATTCACTCGAGCGCCTTAGAATTCTCATCCCGTCTACCTGTGTCGGTTTGCGGTACGGTTTTGCTTACCTGGAGCTAGCGGCTTTTCTAGGCAGTCTGTTTACATGTACTATCCTCTCCTCCGAAGATTCAAGGTACTTTCAGGTTCGACAAGCTCTACGGACTTCCCTGTAAAACTTATATCTACACCCTTTAACGTACTATTCCGTCAGTACGCGACATTTTCACTACTGCGTCCCCGCTTCGTTACGGTAAGTAAAGTATCGGAATATTAACCGATTTCTCATCAGATGCCCCTTTCGGGTATTCCTTAGAGACCGACTAACCCTGCTCTGATTAGCATGGAACAGGAAACCTTAGACTTTCGGCGGGCAGGTTTCTCACCTGCCTTATCGTTACTTATGCCTACATTTGCTTTTCCATTTCCTCCAGATTGTCTCACAACTTATCCTTCCGCGGAATTGGAATGCTCCCCTACCGATTTGTATTACAAATCCCCGCGCTTCGGTGGTGAACTTGATGCCCGTTTATTATCCACGCTCCATCACTCGACTAGTGAGCTGTTACGCACTCTTTAAATGAATTGCTGCTTCCAAGCAAACATCCTAGCTGTCTTAGCAATGAAACCACGTTAGCTCAACTTAGCTCACACTTGGGGACCTTAGCGGTGGGTCTGGGTTCTTTCCCTCTCGGACTGTGACCTTAGCACCCCAGCCCTCACTCCTGAGTATATTATATGGCATTCGGAGTTTATTAGGGGTTGGTAGGATTTGACTCCCCCTAGCCCTACCAGTAGCTCTACCTCCATATAACTTTACCTCAAGGCTGTACCTAAATACATTTCGGGGAGTACGAGCTATCTCCCAGTTTGATTAGCCTTTCACCCCTACCCTCAGCTCATCCGAAAACTTTTCAACGTTTACCAGTTCGGTCCTCCATTCCGTTTTACCGGAACTTCAACCTGGCCAAGGGTAGATCACAAGGTTTCGCGTCTGCCTCCACTAACTAAACGCCCTGTTAAGACTCGCTTTCGCTACGGCTCCGTGTCTGAAACACTTAACCTCGCTAGTGAAGAACAACTCGTAGGCTCATTATGCAAAAGGCACACCGTCATCCTTACGGACTCCGATTGATTGTAGGTGTATGGTTTCAGGGTCTATTTCACTCCCTTTTTCAGGGTTCTTTGCACCTTTCCCTCACGGTACTAGTTCACTATCGGTCACTTGGGAGTATTTAGCCTTGCCGGATGGTGCCGGCGGGTTCCCACAGGGCGTCTCCGACCCCGCGGTACTCAGGATACAGCCTCTCCTCAGATATCTCTATACGGGATTATCACCCTCTTCGATGCAGCTTTCCAACTGTCTTCTATACAATATCCAATTCAATTACGCTGTCCTACAACCCCGGTACTGCCTTAACAATACCGGTTTGGGCTGCTCCCCGTTCGCTCGCCACTACTTAGGGAATCACTATTGTTTTCTTCTCCTGCGGGTACTTAGATGTTTCAGTTCTCCGCGTTTGCCTTCCGTCTAGCGGAATATTTAGGGTTACCCCATTCGGAAATCTCAGGTTCAATGTCTGTTTGCAACTACCCTGAGCTTATCGCAGCTTACCACGTCCTTCATCGCCTCCAAGTGCCTAGGCATCCCCCATACACCCTTCCTACTTTCTCTTTATATCTTTATTCTGAACGGCCTTTTTTCGTTCAGAACGTTTTATTAATCTTTACGCCGTCTGATTTAAATACCCAATCGCTCAGATATTCAATCATGCTTTACTACTGTGTATCTTTCCAATTGTCAATGAACTCTTCAATTCTGAAATCTATGCCCTAATCACCTGATATTCGATACAATTCTCAGATTTTCAAACAAAAATCCCGCTTTTTTGTGGAGAATATCGGAATCGAACCGATGACCTCCTGCTTGCAAGGCAGGCGCTCTAGCCAGCTGAGCTAATCCCCCAAGTGTTTTAGATTTCAGTTCCGTGAACAGTGCCCGCTTTCCTTCCTCTCTTTTACTGTTCACTGTTCCTACTGCTCCCTGAATCTGTGGGCCTGCCAGGACTCGAACCTGGGACCTCTACATTATCAGTGTAGCGCTCTAACCACCTGAGCTACAAGCCCCCTCATTTTCCTTCCCGCTTGTGTGTTTCTTTTTACATTAACATCATCGCTAAGACTTAAACTTCCAAAACGTTGCTCACTTTAAACCTGATCATCTTTCTCTCTAGAAAGGAGGTAATCCAGCCGCACCTTCCGGTACGGCTACCTTGTTACGACTTAGCCCCAGTTACCAGTTTTACCCTAAACAGCTCCTTGCGGATACCGCCTTCAGGTACCCCCAGCTTCCATGGCTTGACGGGCGGTGTGTACAAGGCCCGGGAACGTATTCACCGCAGCATGGCTGATCTGCGATTACTAGCGATTCCAACTTCATGAAGTCGAGTTGCAGACTTCAATCCGAACTGGGACAGGCTTTTTGAGATTGGCTTAGTGTCACCACTTTGCGACCCTCTGTACCTGCCATTGTAGCACGTGTGTAGCCCTGGGCGTAAGGGCCATGATGATTTGACGTCATCCCCACCTTCCTCACTCCTTGCGAAGGCAGTCTCAGTAGAGTCCCCAGCATTACCTGTTGGCAACTACTGATAAGGGTTGCGCTCGTTGCGGGACTTAACCCAACACCTCACGGCACGAGCTGACGACAACCATGCAGCACCTTGCACTTTGCTCCGAAGAGAAATCCCCTTTCAGGGACGGTCAAAGGCATTCTAGCCCAGGTAAGGTTCCTCGCGTATCATCGAATTAAACCACATGCTCCACCGCTTGTGCGGGCCCCCGTCAATTCCTTTGAGTTTCAACCTTGCGGTCGTACTCCCCAGGTGGGTTACTTATCGCTTTCGCTTGAACACTCAGTATTGCTACCGAACATCTAGTAACCATCGTTTACAGTGTGGACTACCAGGGTATCTAATCCTGTTCGCTCCCCACACTTTCGTGCCTCAGCGTCAATCTCGTCGTAGTATCCTGCCTCCGCAATTGGTGTTCTGCGTAATATCTGTGCATTTCACCGCTACACTACGCATTCCGGATACCTCCAACGAATTCAAGCTCCACAGTATCAATCGCCTTATTTGGGTTAAGCCCATACCTTTAACGACTGACTTATGGAGCCGCCTACGCACCCTTTAAACCCAGTGAATCCGGACAACGCTTGCCACCTACGTATTACCGCGGCTGCTGGCACGTAGTTAGCCGTGGCTTATTCACCAAGTACCTTCATTTAGGCGTATAGCCTCTCTTTATCCCTTGGCAAAAGCAGTTTACAATCCAGAGGACCTTCTTCCTGCACGCGGCGTGGCTGGTTCAGGCTTTCGCCCATTGACCAATATTCCCTACTGCTGCCTCCCGTAGGAGTCTGGCCCGTATCTCAGTGCCAGTGTGGCTGATCATCCTCTCAGACCAGCTACTGATCGTCGCCTTGGTGAGCCGTTACCTCGCCAACTAGCTAATCAGACGCATGCCCATCCTTTACCGTAACCTTTCCTCATTCTCCCATGCGAAAGTATGAGTATATGGAGTGTTGTGCCGAATTTCTCCGGAGTATCCTCCAGTAAAGGGCAGGTTGCATACGTGTTACGCACCCGTCCGCCGGTGTCCATTGCTGAACCCCTAAACTTGCATGTATTAAGCCCGCCGCTAGCGTTCGTCCTGAGCCAGGATCAAACTCTCCATTGTGTGTATTTTGAACTACACAAAATGTTCGTATTGAACCTTTTGTCTCGTTATTTAGTATTTTTTTTGATTCTCAAAGTTTCCTTCCCCGCTTCTCTTCGTTTCTTTCGCTTAAATCTTAGCTCCAATGATGTCAATGAACTCTTTATATTATCTCT
>JAIBAH010000018.1 GCA_019695295.1 Bacteroidia bacterium
AAAAATGAACCCAACAGGTCAAAAAATAAGATCGAAAGGTCAAAAAATGAACCCAGCAGGTCAAAAAATGAGGTCGAAAGGTCAAAAAATGAACCCAACAGGTCAAAAAATAAGATCGAAAGGTCAAAAAATGAACCCAGCAGGTCAAAAAATAAGGTCGAAAGATCAAAAAATGAACCCAGCAGGTCAAAAAATGAGGTCGAAAGGTCAAAAAATGAACCCAACAAGTCAAAAAATGAGGTCGAAAGGTCAAGAAATGAAGATTTAATGTCAAGAAATGAGGATTTAACGTCAAGAAATGAATATTTAATGTCAAGAAATGAATATTTAACGTCAAGAAATGAAGATTTAACGTCAGGAAATGAGGATTTAACGTCAGGAAATGAAGATTTAACGTCAAGAAATGAGGATTTAACGTCAAGAAATGAAGATTTAACGTCAAGAAATGAGGATTTAATGTCAAGAAATGAGGATTACCCAGTTCCGGTAAGTGTTCAGCCGAAGGCGTCACTTACCGGAATTTATAAATGCAAGGCTCTCCCCTCTTGAGAGGGGCCGGGGGTGTGTATTCCTCCTGACACACTTTTTTGAAGACTACCATTGCAGAAGAATTACCCGTTGGTTTTTCATAAAAAAAGAATATATTTGCAGTCATAATAAACATTCTTAACCAACTCACTCATGCAAAGAAGAAAATTTATCAAAGATACACTTAGCAGTCTGCCGTTATTACTCATGGCCCCTTCTCTGCTCGCTTCAGCCTGCGGAAGAGAAAACATTGACCCCAAAGACAAAACGGTCATCGTAATCGGGGCGGGTATTTCGGGTTTGGCAGCAGCAAAAAAACTGAAAGAAAAAGGATTTAACATCATCATACTGGAAGCTCAGGATAAAGTAGGCGGACGGCTCAGAACCAACAGAAGTCTGGGAGTAGCATTTGATGAAGGCGCAAGCTGGATTCACGGCGTAAATGGAAACCCCATCACCTCTTTAGCGCAGCAATCCGGAATGAATACATTCGAAACCCTGGATGAAAGTATGAAATCCTATGATATCGGTGGCGTTTTAAGAAGCAATACAGCCTATAGCGAAGCAGAAGACGCATTTTATGACGTACTCGGAACGATGATGAATCAGGGAAATGCAAGTCAGAGCTTTGAAACGGTATTTAACAATTTATATCCTGCGCAAGCCAGTGACAGACTATGGAAATTCTTTCTTTCCTCCTATGTTACATTTGATACCGGCGATCTGGATAACCTATCCTCTTTACTCTATAACGAAGGCGAAGAGTTCGGCGGTGTAGAAAAAATTGCAACCAACGGATACGACACTATCCCCGTTTTTTTGGCCAACGGACTGAATGTACAGCTCAATCAGCGGGTTTCCAAAGTGGACTACTCAGGCAAGAAAATTCAGGTTACCCACAACGGAAGCATGACTGAAGCAGATTACGTAATTGTGTCCGTTCCGCTCGGAGTGCTGAAAGCCAATGCGATTCAGTTTATGCCGGATTTACCCGCAACCAAACTGAATGCAGTAGAAAAAGTAGGAATGAGTTGCGTAAACAAGTTTTTGCTTACCTGGGACACTGCATTCTGGGACGACGTACAATACTTATCTTATACCCCCGACGCAAAAGACAAGTTTAACTACTTTGTAAATTTAAAAAAATTTCACCCCACAGTAAACGCATTAATGACTTTTGCATACGCAGACTATGCCCGCCTGACCGAAAACATGACCGACACTCAGGTAATCAGCGAAATCATGGTGCATTTAAAAGACATGTACGGAAACAGTATCCCCAATCCGACCAATATGCTGCGCACCAAATGGCAAAGCAATGAAAACGCCTTTGGAGCCTATTCCTATACTGCCGTGGGTACAGAAATGAAACATTTTGAGGATTTAGCCGCAGAAATCAACGACAAACTCTTCTTTGCAGGCGAACATACAGAAGTGGATTACTTCTCCACCGCTCACGGAGCTTACCTCAGTGGAATCCGGGAAGCCGATAAAATCATCGATTTACTATAAAATTATAAGAAAAAGTAACAGCTTTCAAAAAACACATTACGGAATGTAACGTTTTGAATCATAAAAATACTTATATTCTATCAAGATTTTTTTCAAATTAAAAGGATTAAAGCAAAAAATTATGACAAAAGAACAATTTTTTAAATCGAAGTACTTTCAGTTTTTGGTTCCCTTTCTTGTCGTACTAATGTGTATTGAACTGGCTAAAAATGGATATGATTTTGGTCAGTGGTTAAAAACCGTATTAAAATAAATCATCCGGACATCAGCACCCGGGCAAATTTTATAGATAAAAACCCCCACGATATGAATGGAATTATTGCTTCATGGTTTGGGTATTTGGGCACAGTATTTTTTATAGCGACGAGCGTTATTGCCGGCTTTCTGCTTCCGGATTATAGCCCTCTCTCCCAACTCATCAGCGAATCGTATGCCTCAGGCACACCCTTTGGGCCTTTACTCAGGGTTGCAGGGTTTTTACCTTCCGGGCTATTCCTTACCATTTTTGCGGTTTTCGCCCTTCGGGCCTTACCGTCATCCGGTTTAACCCAAACCGGACTTGCCGGAATCGGGATATTTTATGGAATCGGAACCATTGTGGTTAGTATTTTCCCCTGTAACGAAGGCTGCGATAATTCATTGCCCGACCCGGGGATATCTCAGGTTATTCATACTCTTTCCGGAGTATTGACCTATACAATCGTACCACTCTGCCTGCTTATAACCGGAATTTCAGCCCGGAAATGGCCCAATGGAAAAAACGTTTCTTATTCAGGAATCTTTTGTGGGATTACAGCCATTCTGTTTGTAAACCTGCTTTCCTCCTTCCCCGACTCCGGATTTACAGGCCTTTTTCAAAGAATCGTTGAGGGCTCCATCCTGATTTGGATTATCCATTGCGCTTTTTATCTGGGAAAACATCCCCAATCCGCTAAGTCTTAAAGCTCCATACTGAAAAGAAAAATCCATTTCCATTGTATATTAAAAAAAACCAGTACTTTTGTATTCATGCTAAAATGAGCTGAATCTGTCATGTCATTTTCCATAATTTATAGAAATTGCACCCAAAGTTTTATTTTCACGCAAAGCCGCAGGGACCGCAAAGAGAGAGTAGGTTTTACCCAACAAACTTTGCGCCTTTGCGACTCTGCGGGAAACTCTCCAAACCAAGCTTTGCGAGAGATAAATACAGAAAAAAAAATTATTATACATACCAAATGAAAATAAGAGAAGCCCAAACAGAAGATATCCGTCAAATTCAAATCGTAAGAAACGCCGTAAAGGAAAATACCTTATCCAACCCGGATTTAATCACAGACGGTCAATGCCAGGAATTTATCACAATCAGGGGAAAAGGATGGGTTTGTGAAATCGATGAGGAAATTGTGGGATTTTCAATCGTGGACTTACAGGAGAAAAATATTTGGGCTTTGTTCTTAAAACCGGAAAACGAAAAAAAAGGAATCGGAAGACAACTCCATGACATCATGCTGAACTGGTACTTCCTGCAAACCCGGGATACCGTGTGGCTGAGTACTACTCCCGGCACAAGAGCCGAAAGTTTCTACAGAAAAGCCGGGTGGACACAAACCGACAAATTCTCAAACAACGAAATCTACTTCGAAATGTCCTATGAGCATTGGATTGAAAAGCATTAATTGAATATTTTTGAAATATCATCTGAGATTCCTGACCTCCCCTACCCCAAAACCCTGAAGCAGAAAAACCGTAGAAGTAAAAAATATGAATAATGGAAAATCAAATATGAAATACATTTCCTTCGTGATGATTATGCTCAGCCTGAGTTTTTGCGGATACAGTCAGTTTACGATTCCGCTACCGGTTGTCTATACCCCTGACCACACAATTTACCTCTCCCCTACTGGAAACGACTCTAATTCAGGGACGATGAACTCCCCTAAAAAAACCTTCATGAGCGCAGTAAATACTTTTGATTTCGGGGTAAATAATATCAGCAACAGTGAATCCTATAATGAAATCGTATTTTTGCCCGGAGATTACTATCCGGCACTTACCCTTTCTCAGACCGCTTCTCAGTACATTAAAACCACTCCCGGCGGAGACAAATTATACAAAAACATCAGCCTGAGAGGCATTGGAAATGTAGTAATTCATGGAGACAGTGCGCAAAATGCCGGATACAGCACGCTGGTTTCACTCATGGGAAGTCATATCTATGTGAGAAATATCACCCTGAAAAACTCAAAATATGCCGGTATAAAATTCATAGGAGGAAACCGGCACTGCACAAACATTGAGGTAGATAGCCTGACAGTAGATAGTGCACCCTCCCACGGTTGCCTTTTTACACTCGCTGATACGATACTCGTCAAAAACAGCATCATAACCAATACCTGTAACGAAAACAGTGACGAAACCGCAAGCAATTGTCAGTGGGGTTCAGCCCTCAAAACCGAATTCTGCAAAGCCATTACTTTCCAGAAAAACAAAGTCTTCCGTAATTGGGGCGAAGGGATTAATACCTCTCTCAGTGAAGGAATATACTGCTTTAAAAATGAAGCATACGACAATTACTCCACCAATATATACCTGCATTCAGCAGCAAAAGGAATATGGGACTCCAATCTGGTGTACAATACAGATTCTTTATTCTGGAGAGCCTGCTATAACCCTAACGGAATCAGAAAACCGCCCTCCGGAATATCCATAGCCAACGAACTTACCTGTACCGATATCTGCCTGAGTGGCGGAAACAATAACGCCTGCGGGGGGAAATACCACTGCTGTGCCTATTATCCTCATGATGCAGTATTCTTAAACATATACCCTTACCGTCAAACCGATAGTATTTTTGTCTATAATAACGTTTTGCTTCAGACAGACATCAGCCTTTGGGATGCCTTCAGCGGATTTCTGAATTATGCGTTCATGAAAGATGTATTCATCGAAAACAATACGGTAATAGGCGTATTTGGAAGAACTACTCTCAAAAAATCTCCCATTAACGTAACTTTGGGAACTTCCTTTATACATGCCCAAAACCTGCGGATTAAAAACAATATCTTTACGCAGGATACAAGCCTCAGTGCTTACAAAGCGGGGATTTCTGTTTACATTCCCTCAGGCGTGTGCAACGGGCTTTCAGACGGAAACATAGTAACCCTGAATAATAACCGCTGGAATACTGCAAAAATCACCACAAACAACGCAATCGGAACCGCTACAGAACAGATACTTGCTTCATTACCCACAGCGATTGCCCCCGCTCAGCTTTCAGCCCTGATTCCCAATAATCAACAACCGTACTGGATTCAGACAGCCACTCCGTCTTCTTATATCACAAAGGATTTTCTCGGCAATCCAAGACAAGGAATTACTAACGTAGGCGCACTGGAAAAAGACGTAACAATTCCCATAGACACAGAAACAGAAAATGCCCTTTTTGAAGCATTTCCCAATCCAGCAACCGAAACCCTCCTTCTCAGGACACAAAGTCAGAGTATATTCCGGTTTACAATCTATGACCCCAAAGGCTGCATTCAGCAAAAAAGTGAATGGATACAGGGAGAAAAAGAAATCAGTGTATCAGGATTGTCATCGGGGGTATATTATCTCAGAATAGAAACGGATAATCAGTCTGAGTTTTATAAAAAAATAGCCGTCATTCACCCGTAACGCGCCAACGTACCTGCCGTTTGTGAGGACAAACCATGTGTCCTCACAAACGCTCAAATCGGGGAGGATATTCCTTAAAATTACTTTTTTCCATAGAACGCTCCGGTTTAGCCAAAGCAGTAAACCCAAACTGTTCATACAAAGAATGAGCATCCGCCGTGGCCAGAATCCATCTTCTCAAACCCTGAAGTTCAGGATGCTCCATAATCATTCTCATCAATCTTTTAGAAAGTCCTTTTCCTCTGTGCTGAGGAAGAATAAAAACATCTCCAATATAGGCAATGGTAGCAAAATCCGAAAGAACCCGTGCAAAACCCACCTGATTTCCCTCTGTAAAAACCCCGAAACACAAAGCATTTTCCATGGATTTTTCTACTTTCTCCATGGGAATATTCTTAGCCCAGTAAGACTCTTCGCTTAAATACTGATGGATAACGGATAACTGAAACCTGTTGATATCCGTAGAAAAAAGGTATTCGCCTTCCTGAAATTCACACAATAACTGTAATTTTTGCATTTTTTTATTCTCTGACAACCGGTACGGAATAAATCTCCCCGGTTTTACGCCTGAAAATAAGCCGGTAAAGCCCGGAAGGAATACCTTCAAAACTCAATACTTCTAATTTTTGTTCAGAATAAAAAATCAGTTGTCCGGAGTAATTCAGGAGCGAAACCGAGACCGTCTCCACATTATCAGGATAATGCAAATGCAGTATCTCAGCAACCGGATTCGGAGCAAGAGAAACCCATTCTGAACTTTGAACAGCGGAAAGCGAAGTCAGTATCTGAAGCTCCGTTTCTTCCTCCTGAGAATGTAAAAAAATCGGAGACTCCGAATAGGCCGGCCAAACTACCACCACTACCACGCCTCCGCCTCCGCTGTATCTTGCCGGGTCGGTGAAATCATGATAATGAAGCGTTGTATCTGTATGAGGGGGAATATATACGCTGTCTTCCACAGATACAAGTGTATCCGTAAGATTGGAAGGATAGCGAATCACAAGCCCGATATAACCCGAAACCGCGTTCACATCCACATTCACAAAATCCACCTCGTACTGAATTGCAGTATTGAGGGGAATTGTCGGCAGAATATTGGTACCGGCAGAATCCAGAATTTCAATATCATTGATTTTCAAACGGGGATTTGCCCCTGTTTGTGCAGAAGTATAAAAGAATAAGCCAAACGATATGATAAAAAACAGATATTTCATCTTGTGTTTTTATATTTATGATACGAAATTAATAAAAAAAAATCATATCGCCAATTATCTCCTCTGTATATTACCGTTTCAAAATTATTAATTTTTTATTTTCAGTAAAAACAAATAAAAAAACAGCGGTTATTGATTTCATAAACCGTTTTACATACAATTGTTTCATAGAAAAAACCCGCCCTTTTTCTCTCTCTTTTTATAATACCCAGCAGATAATCACTAATTACCCTTCCTTTTCCCCCGGATAACCCTCTCTTTTTTCTCAATGTAATTTGAATAAAAAGCATTACTTTTGTACTGAAAAGTAAAATTATCTTACCTTTTCAAAAAATAAAACTATTATGAATATTTTGAGACAAACTGTTTTATGCCTTAAGAAAGAGGAAATCCGGCATTTTAAACTGTCAGCAGGAGTTTATAAGTCTATAGAGGAAAGAAAGGAATCTGCTTTACTGGATTTAATCCGAAACCGGAAAGAAGCCTACGACGAAGAAGAAGCGAGTGTCACGCTGTTTGGCGAAAATGACAAAAACAATTTTTACAGGCTGAAGCACAGACTTGTCCAAATGATTAACCTTAGCTTCTGGTCTCTGAACCGGGAAGAAGACCCCATGAGTGAAAGCCTGTTTTATTTTTCGTTAGCCCGTCTTTATTACAAAAGAAAGGAAAAAGACCTTGCGGTACATTACCTGAAAAAATCGGAAAAAATCGCTCAGATTCACGAAAGTTATGAAGTCCTGGATATGATTTACCGGCAGTGGATACAGGTTGCGATTGAAACTGCCACCTTTTCTCCTGAGCCATATATACATTTGCGGAAAGAAAACAATAAAATTCTGGATATGATTCAGGAAATTGATGACGCCCTCGCTTTGATTATCCATAAGATTAACAGCTCACTGAATGTAGCCTCTGACCACGACCTTCTCAATCAGCTGGAAGAAAAAGTAACTTTATTTACCGCGAGTTTTGAAATTTCGACCCGGAAAAAATGGAGATTTAAGGTATATGACGCACTCATCCGCCTCCTGCTCCAAAAAAATGACTATCTCATCATGGAAAAGTATTTACTGGAAACTTACCCCGTTTTTCTGAGAGAAGGCCTCTTTACCAAAGACAATCATGACGACAAACTCAAAATGCTTACTTACATCATCAATACGCTAAACCGGAACGGAAAATACAAAGAATCTCTTATTTATACCGAAAAACTCCTGAAAGTAATGCACGAATTTCAGGATTTTCTCTATGAAAAATACTTATTTTTTTACTATAATTCATTAGTAATCAATTATTTTACAACCGAAAGAAGCAAAGCACTTGAAATTTTGCTCAAGATGAAGCAATTGTCACTGGAAAAACCTCAGGCGGCTGCCGGATTTAACCTGATTTCGGTTTATCTGAATCTGGCCCTTCTGACCTTTGACCGAAAGGAATTCTCCAAATCCCTCAAATACCTCAATGAACTGTTCAGCATGGATACTTACAAAAAAGCAGATTCAGTGCTCAAAATGAAAATAGACATATTTGAAGTCATCGTAATCTGGGAGTTCGATGCCACAGAATTATCCGAAAAAAAAATTCAGAAAATCCGACGGGATTATCCCTTTATCACAGAAAACCCTGAATGGGCTTATGATAAACTGTTTCTGGAATTGATGGAATCGGTACTGAAAACGGGTGAAAACAATTTAGATCAACCGGTTTTTCAGCATTTCAGAAAAGAAGGAACTGCACAAATCCATCCTTCTCATCAGATATTTGACTATAACGACTGGATAGAAAAGCGGTTTTTTGATAAGAAATAAAAATTACGCCCGGAAGCCCCTTATTTTTAGGCTCATAAAAAAGAAAGAAAAGGATAAATTTCTTTTTTCATAAACAGTAGAATTAATTTTCAATTATACGATATTCATATTATATAATAATTAAATTTATATATTCCGTACAAAAAAATAAAAGATATTAGAAAAAAACCACCGGAAAATTATGTTATATTAGAATTTCATTATATTTTATAAAAAAAACTTGATAATATAAAATTGAGGACTTAAATTGCGGCGTATTCTCACTAAAGGTTATTTCACTCTATTTATTTTGTAAATTAAAATGAAGTCAAAAATTCTCCTAATCGCATTGATTGCCGGAATGCTGCCGGCAACCGTTTTTTCTCAGTACAGAATGAATTATGTCCCGTTGTATAACTACAAAGACGAAGCAGAGCCTATTCACGAAATTCTGGATTTGTTTGACAAAGATTATACGTATGACAATCCCATTTCCAATATATATGATACCCTGATTTACAATACGCACAATTATAATAAATATGAGGTACCCGTATTCAGCAGTGAAGTAATCAATACCCGCCTCAGAAGCCTTCCTACAATTATCCCGATGGATTACAATCAGTATGTTCAGCGGTATATAGATGTTTATACGATTGAAAAAAGAGACAGAGTAGCCCAGATTCTCGGACTTACGGATGTATATTTCCCCTTAATCGAGCAGGAACTGGACCGTCAGAATATGCCAATGGAGTTAAAATACCTTTCGATTGTGGAAAGCGCCTTAAACCCTCACGCCAAATCCAGAGCGGGCGCAACAGGACTCTGGCAGTTTATGCTTGCAACCGGTCAGGAATATGGATTAAAGGTTGATTCCTACGTAGATGAAAGAAGAGACCCCTATAAGTCCACCGTTGCTGCGATTTCCTATCTTAAGAAAGCACACGAAACCTTCGGAGACTGGCTTCTTGCGATTGCCTCCTATAACTGTGGTGCGGGCAATGTCAGAAAAGCCATCAACCGGGCCGGCGGAGTATATGATTTCTGGGCTATCCGCGATTATCTTCCTGCTGAAACCCGGGGTTACGTTCCGGCATTCATCGCTGCTACCTATTCCTTCAATTATTTTTACGACCACAATATCTATCCGATTCATACTACATTCCGGCTGAATCAGGATACGGTACACATCAAAAATCTGAACCTTTCCCTTTATGAAATCGCTCAGCTGACAGGGGCAAATGTAGAGGAACTCCAAAACCTCAACCCGGAATTAAAGATGGGGGCAATTCCTTATTCTTCGTATGAGTCCTATATCCTGAGAGTGCCTTCCAGTGTTTCGGATTATTTCTCCAGATATGAAGGATATATTGCCGAAAAATACGGCCCCAGATATTATGCTTCCACTCCCGCTTCACAGGTAGTATATTATCACGCTGACGGCAGTGTTTCCTCTTCTCCTACGGTAAATTCCACTTCTTTCGAGAACACGCCTTCTCCCACTGAGTCTCAGGCTGAAATAGAAAGAAACAATCAGCTTGCAGCAGCAAGAGTTGCTCAGCCTCAGGTAAAAGCAGTAGCACCGGTTACCAAACCCGCAGCTACACCCGCCAAAACGACTACCCCTGCCAAGCCTGCCACAACAGCAGCAGCAAAATATCATACCGTAAAAAAAGGAGACACGTTATGGGAAATTGGTCAGAAATACAATGTTTCGGTAGATGCTCTGAGAAAACTTAATGGAAGTGCTGTAAAACAACTGAACCCCGGTGAAAAAGTGAGAATTAAATAATTTTGACACAGAACAGATAAAAAAACTGTCCGGAATAAGACTCCGGACAGTTTTTTTGCTTTTGGATTATATTGCTGCAACCTTTGTAGAAGAAAGATGAAAGGCTGCTAATCCCGTTTATTTTAATATATTTCTGGAAATCACCAGTTTCTGAATTTCAGAAGTACCCTCTCCGATGGTGCAGAGTTTGGAGTCACGGTAAAATTTCTCCACAGGAAAATCTTTGGTATATCCGTATCCCCCGAAAATCTGAACCGCTTCATTGGCAGTAGCAACGGACACTTCGCTTGCGTAGAGTTTTGCCATTGCAGAAGCTGTGGTAACAGGCTTTCCGCTCATAATCAGGTCACAGGCGTGGTTAATCATCAGTTCAGAAGCATGTACTTCGGTAGCCATATCTGCGATTTTAAAAGCAATACCCTGAAAATTGGCAATCGGCTGATCAAACTGATGTCTTTCATTGGCATATTTTACACAGGCGTCCAACGCTCCTTTTGCGATTCCTAAAGATAAAGCAGCAATCGAAATTCTTCCTCCGTCGAGTACTTTCATTGCCTGATGAAACCCGTCCCCAACTTCTCCCAGAATCTGCGACTTATGTACCCTTACATCCTGAAAAATCAGTTCAGTAGTTTCTGAGGCACGCATTCCGAGTTTGTTTTCTTTTTTGCCTGCGGAAAAACCGGGAGTTCCTTTTTCGATAATAAATGCAGTAGAATTATTTTTTGATCTTGGCTCTCCGGTTCTTGTCATGATTACCGCTACTTCTCCGCTTTTACCGTGAGTGATAAAGTTTTTGGCACCATTTATAATATAATAATCTCCGTCCTGTACCGCAACGGTTTTCATATTCCCTGCATCAGAACCGGTATTAGGCTCAGTAAGTCCCCACGCACCAATCCATTCAGCGGTAGCAAGTTTAGGGAGATACTTACGCTTTTGCTCTTCATTTCCAAATTTCAGGATATGATTGGTACACAATGAGTTGTGAGCTGCAACAGATAAACCGATGGAACCACAGAACCTGGCAATTTCCACAATTACGGTTACATATTCATGATACCCGAACCCGGAGCCGCCATATTCATGCGGTACAAGAACCCCCATAAACCCCATTTCACCTAATTCGCGGAATACATCCACCGGAAAAGTCTGAGCTTCATCCCATTCCATAATTTGCTGAGGAGTAAAGCGACTCTCTCCATAACGGCGAATTGCATCCGCTATCATTTTTTGGTTTTCGCTCATCTCAATTGAAGAAGCATAATTTACTGCCATAGATTTTATAGTTTATTTGAATAAATACAATTTTACAGATTTTGGCCAATACCAACGAAAAATATTAGAAAAAACCAACGTTTAATCAAAAATGTTTGAAATCAATTAACCGGCAAAAGAGCAAACTACATGAATATCTTCGGCCACATTCATTAATTTCTCTTTACCATTCAAAAAATCCAGCCCGATTAAGAAACTGAATCCAATTACTTTTGCCCCCATTTCCATTGCAAGTCTGGCTGCCGCCAGTGCTGTTCCTCCTGTAGCCAGCAAATCATCGTGAATAATTACGACATCTCCCGGATTAATCATCTCCTTTACGATTTCTACCGTGGCTTTTCCATATTCCAGGTCATAGGATATCTCTAATACAGGAGGGGGTAATTTCCCTTTTTTTCGCACCATCACCACGCCCGCATTCAGATTGACTGCCATCTGAGGGCCAAACAAAAACCCCCTGCTGTCTATCGCCAGAATTTTATCCACTCCCCTGCCCTTCCAGTGTGCTGCAAGGGCTATATCACACTCCCGGATGAGTTCCGGATTTAAAAAAATGGGAGAAATATCCTTAAACAATATTCCTTCTTTCGGGAAATCAGGAACAATCCGTATTGTTTGCTTTAGCTTTTCAGAAAGTGTCATATTTTTTATGCTTTAATGTTGATTTACAACCTTGTAGATACTTTTACTACCATTTCCTTTTTCCAATTGGCAAAACTTCCGGCGAGAATCTGCTTCCGGGCTTCTCCCACAAGCCAAAGATAAAAGTGCAGATTATGCGTACTGGCAATCTGAAAAGCAAGCAGTTCGTTTGCCTTAAACAGATGACGCAGATACGCTTTGGAATAAAACCGGTCCCCTTCATATTCTGAGGTTTCATCCAGAGGGGAGAAATCGTTTTCGTATTTTATATTTTTAATATTCCGGATTCCGTCTTTGGTAAAAAGCAATCCGTGCCTTGCGTTACGGGTAGGCATCACACAGTCAAACATATCCACACCCAGAGCAATACATTCCAGAATATTGGCCGGAGTCCCTACGCCCATCAGGTAGCGGGGTTTGTTTTCGGGTAAAATTCCGCACACCAGTTCGGTCATTTCATACATATCTTCGGCAGGTTCGCCTACAGAAAGCCCGCCAATCGCATTTCCTTCCAGATCAAGCCCGGCGATATATTCCGCTGATTCTTTCCTCAAATCCTTATAGGTACTTCCCTGTACAATAGGAAAGAGGGTTTGACTGTATCCGTACAAAGGTTCTTTTTCAAGAAAATATTTCTTTGCTCTCTCAGCCCATCGGTGCGTCATGTGCATGGATTTTCTGGCATAATTATGTTCGCAGGGATAAGGCGTACATTCATCCAGCACCATCATAATATCGGAGCCGATTGCCCTTTGTATATCAATTACTTTTTCGGGAGTAAACAAATGCCGGGAGCCATCAATATGTGACTGAAAAACCGCTCCTTCTTCTGTGAGTTTACGGCTATTGGCAAGGCTGTACACCTGATACCCACCGCTATCTGTAAGGATAGGCCTGTCCCAGTTCATAAAACGGTGGAGTCCTCCGGCATTATTCAGTACAGAAGTGCCGGGTCTGAGATACAGATGATAAGTATTTCCGAGAATAATCTGAGCATTGACATCCTGATACAAAGCCTGCTGAGAAACGGCTTTTACAGAACCTACCGTACCCACCGGCATAAAAATAGGCGTTTTAATCACCCCGTGAGCAGTTTCAACTTCGCCCGCTCTTGCTTTTGTATGATTATCTGAATGATGTAACGTAAATTTCATGCCACAAAGGTAAGATTATTTTACCTCGTAACCATACCAATTTCGGGTTTCTGTGTCAAAAAGCCATATTTTTCCTGCGGAGAACGAAAAATTAAACCGGTCAGGAGCCGGTGCATTTTCCGGAAGGGTGATTGTACCCGTTTGATTGCCTGAACCTTTATCAAACAAAATGACTTTGTGTTTCGAATAACTCAGCAAACCGATTTCTCCTCCTTTATAGCCGGTATAAATGATGCTTGTTTCATTGAACTCGTAGGGATTCAGGTCTCCTTTAAGCCCGTAAGTACCGATTTTTTCTGCATTTTTACGGTCATAGCGCTGAATTTCTCCATCAAAAAAATAAAGAATTTCATCGTTTTTATTATCATAAACCCCTACGGCATTGGCATCCGGCTGATGCGACCCGCCTCTGAAGATTTCATCATAAGATTCCGGAATTCCCTTTGAATCGAGTTTATACTGAATAATCCCCCCATCATCAAAACTATTTCCTTCGATTGTTTTGGCTTTATCATTGTACCAGAAACCTCTTGCATCATACTGTGCCGTCAGTTCGTTTTTGAGCATTTTCCCATTTGCGTTAAAAACAGCCAGCGGAAAATAAGGATTGCCTGCAAAAACGGCATACCACTGATTGAACTCCGGATGAAAAACTACTCCTGCCCCATTATATCCATTATCTCCATCTTTCCCCATAGGCATACTCAAAGTCAAAACCTTAGAGGCTTTAAGGTTATTACTCACCTTCAGTGTGCTTTGAGTAGTACGACAGCCGGAAAGCTCCGAAAGCACGATTATCCCCAAAAAGAAAATCAGGATTTTGGTTTTGTTCAAAAAAGTTCTCATAATATTTTTTTTAGGTGTTAAAATTATAAAAAATAAGCATATCTTTAAATTACTCCCTTGTATAACTCAGGAATGAACTTAAAGTGACAGCAAATGTAAAAAATAAAAAATATATTAATTGTCTTCTTCTTCGAGGATAGACAAAAATACTTTTTCCATATCTATGCTTTCCAGCATTTTGTATCGTCCGGTATTGAGACTGTTCCATTGAGGAATGAGAGTCTGAAGATTTTTCTTTCTTGTACTCGTTCTGTTACCTGAGGCCACAGTAAGAATTTTATGCAATACCCTGCAATTGGGATAAAAAGAATCATCTTCATTCCGGAGCTGCCGCTGAATACTTTTCATCAGCTGATCAGCCAGTTCGTTTTCTTTGGAAATAATATAGCCAATCGCAAGCAGAAACTTTACCTCAAGGTCTGCATAAGTATATTTACGGAAACTCAGGGTATTCCTTAACCCAAAAAGCAGTTTGTTGGATTTGGCATAGTCTCCGTTGATAAAACTCACCTTTGCCAGAAAAAGATGATAGTTGATATAAAAAGTAGGGCGGTAAACCTCAACCGGAATATTGGAAAGATAATTTTCCACATCGGACTGAAGCAGTTTTTCCGTATGATTCTTTACGTGGTGACGGATAATGCTGTAAAGAAACAGGGAAGTCTGGGCATTCATATGATAGCCCAGCAACAATTCTTCGATTTTATACTCAAGTACTTCAAAGAACATTTGCGCTTTGTCATTTTTCTGACGTACCGAATGCTCATATCTCAAAAAGTCAAACAAAAGATGGATATGATGATACACCGGTTCGTCTTCATAGATGTTTAAAATATTAAACACCTTTTCAAATATAACGTCTGCGGACTCCAGCTCACAGCGGGGCTCGTCTGTAATATCAAGAAAGATTATTCCATAAAGATGTACAATAGACTTATAAATGTACAAACGGTGGGAATCATAGAGATTGTTTACATTCTCCAGTTTTTCCATTACCCTGAGGATAGCCTGAAAATCTTCTTCTTTTCTGGAAAGGAAAAAATTATCAAAATACCGGAAAAACTGCATCAGCAAATCATTTGCATTATCTACTGTCAGGGTGTAAGCCACCTGTTTTTTATACTGACTATTATAATAATTATAGGTATCAGTGTCAAAATTATTAAGATTTTGCAATAATTTATAGATTATCATCAACCCGTGAGGGAAATCGAGCCGGAGAAGTTCTTTTTCGAGCCGGTTCAGTGCCCCCAGCGAGATTTGCCTTGAATTTTCAAATACTTTTTCATTGGCTTTATACACCCTTCCGATAATATCCAGGTTTTTATCGCCAAGACGAAGCATCAGGAACTCCTCTACTTTTTGATTCAGCCGGGATTTCAGTACATAAAATGCAGAGGGAGAAATATCGTATTCAGTCAGAAATTCCTTCTCAGGATTATCAGGATTTTTGCGTATAAACTTCAGAAAAGAGGCACTTTTATCCGCTTTATTGTCAGTAAAGCTCACATAAAGCTCATTAAACTCCGATTCAGTCAGTTGATTAACAATTTTATAAAGTTCCATATTTCTTGTCTTAAATTTTTAGATTTTACCAGCTTGAAATAATTTTTAAAAAAATAATAATCGTTGTAATAATAATAAACCACTAATTTTTTATTCTCAATTATTGAAATAAATTACAAGGGAGTACAAGCACAAAGATTATGCTAAAATTTAACCCGAGAGTAAAATTAGCAATATATTTTATATTAAAAAAAAAACTCTTTATTAATACTTTTTAACCTATGTAATATTTGAGCGCAAAATCAACAAAAATAATATTATGAAATTTACTAAATTGTCCGTTATTTTGCGTCCCTAAAAAGACATAATTATTTTGAGCTTATCCCGTTTTATATCGCAAAGGTACCTTTTTTCAAAGAAATCCACCAATGTAATCAATATCATTACTGGGGTTTCTGTTGTAGGGATTACGGTGGGTACAGCGGCAATGATTATCGTACTCTCTGTATTCAACGGACTTACGGGCTTAATTGAGTCTTTATTCAGTGCAATGGATTCAGATTTAAGGATAGAGGCTTCCGCAGGCAGCACTTTTACCCACTCTGACTCTCTGGTCCGGATTATCCAAAATCAAAACGGGGTGAAGTATATCAGCAAAACCATTGAAGGAAAAGCAGGCCTGAAATACTTTGACCGTCAGGCACAGGCTGTTATCAAGGGCGTGGACAGCATTTTTTCCAAAATCAACCCCATAGACTCTGTCGCTTATTTATACGAAGGAAGTTATACTATCCATAATCAGACCGGAACCGCTCAGGCAATTCTGGGAGCGCTCGTCGCCGAAACCCTCAATGCCAATATCAAAGATGAGGTCAATCCGATACATGTGTTTCTGAAAACAGACGGCCCGATTGTAGCCGGGAATCCGATGCCCTCTTTCAGAAATGACCTTCTGTTCCCCTCAGGTTTTTTCAGCATTCAGAAAGAATATGACGAGAAATTCATCCTTGTGGATTTTGACGTAGCCCGTGAATGGTTCAATATGAAAGATAAAATTACGGCCTACGAAATCGCTGTAAACAATCCCGCCAAAATCAATACGCTCAAGAGCAGTTTGCAAAATGTACTGGGACCGGGATTCAGGGTTCTTACTCTCCCCGACCGGCATGAGACCCTCTACAAGGTGATGAAAAACGAAAAATACATCAGCTTTTTGATTTTAATCCTGCTGGTGGCCATCGCAGCAATTAATATAGTAGGAAGTCTTTCTATGATTGTACTGGAAAAAACTAAAGATATCGCTATTCTTAAATCCATGGGAGCCACTGATTCTATTATTCGTAAAATATTCCTGATGGAAGGCTTTTGGGTAGGGGGACTCGGCGTAATTTCCGGGCTAATCACAGGATATATGCTGGTCTTTCTGCAGATTCGCTTTAAGTTGCTGAAGTTGCCCAATAGCGACAATTTCCGGTTTGATGCTTTCCCCGTAAGGGCAGATTTCAGCGATTTCATTCTGGTATTGTTTACAGTACTGCTTCTTTCTATCTTTGCGGCGCTTTATCCTTCCCTGAAGGCAAGCAAAGTATCAATAGGAGAAGGCTTAAAAAAATAATTTTATCAAAACCACGTTTATATATATCAAAATCACCAAATTCTTATGGACTTAACAACATCAGTATCTGAAGCATTATTATACTCCGTTCCGGCAGCATTGGTAGTAGTCGCGGTAAGAATTGTGCTGTACTGGCAAAAAGACAAGGATGATCAGGACCAGAAATACAAATTAAAGGCAGACATCATCAAAAACAATTTTGCCCTGAAACTTTCTGCTTATGAAAGATGTGTCCTCTTTCTTGAACGAATCAGCCCTCAGCATTTATTCACTACCAATATACCCGCAGGCAAAACCGCAGAGCAGTATTACAGAGAGCTTGAATACATCATCAACAGTGAATATGAGCATAATATTACTCAGCAAATTTATATAAGCCCTCAGGCATGGATCGCTTTGGTCAAAGGAAAAGAAGACCTCCTCAGCATCCTGAGAAATGTAAAAAACAATCTCCCCGCAAATGCCGACGGCTTTGCCCTGGCAAATTCTGCCGTTAAGTTTCTCGAAGAGCAGCAGGCTTTCCCCACCCAAAGCGCAATTCTGGTACTGAAAACCGAATCCAATGGTTTGTTTTCTCTATAAATTTCTGTATCCGGGAATAACCGATTGGATAAAGTTTCTTTAGATGTCTTATGGTCAGAAGGTTAAATCAATAACAACATACAACTTACAATACATAAACAAATGGGCTGTAAATTGTAATATCCTTTTTTTGAATAAATAAAATATATTTTATCGTAATATTCAAAAAATAAAGCTATTTTAATTAACCGGATTTCCTCAAAAATTGTACATAAAAATAGCAATCTGGAAGTGGGGAGTTTTGAACCAAAATCGTTTGTTTGGGTTTCCTTTGAAGTTTGGGTAATATTAATTTAATAATATTTTCATATTCGAAGCAACTGATAATAAAAACACATATAACTGATTATCAATACAAATAAAAATCAGTAAGCCCTTCTTCTTAAAGTAAGGATTATTTTATTTTCCTTGCAAAAACGCTGTTTTAAGCGTTTTTTAGTTAAATAATTATGAATCAGGGTTTTAATGATTTTTTCAAAAAAAAGTAAAAAAAAAGCGCAAAAGGTTTTGAAATTAAAAAAAATAGTCGCAACTTTATATTCTCTTTGAAAAACGCTTTAAACAGCGAATTCAAACAAAGAAAAGAGAAACAAACATTTTTAGCAAATATAAAATTTAAGATAAGTGGCAATGAACTACGTTGACATATGGAATAAGTGTCTGTCGTCTATTCGGGAGCATGTTTCGGGGGATAGTTTTTCTACATGGTTTGGGCCAATCCGTGCAGTAAAGCTTGAGAATAATGTACTTACAATTGAAGTACCCAGTCAGTTTTTTTATGAGTACCTTGAAGCTCATTTTCTGGAGTTACTCAAAAGTGCTATCCGCGAGCATATCGGTCCCAACGGCAGGCTGGAGTATTCTATTGTAGTGGATAATGCCGCCCCCAATGGAATTCCCACAACGGTAAAAATGCCCGTTTCTTCCAGTCATTCCGGTGTAAAAAACAATCCGGTAAATCCTCCTATTCACAGCGAAAAACTGGTACCCAATCCTTTTATTATTCCGGGTATCAAGCGTTTTGAGTGGGAATCCAATCTGAATTCTGCCTACACTTTTGACAACCTCATCGAAGGAGACTGCAACAGGCTTGCAAGGTCTGCGGGCTTTGCTGTTTCTCATAAACCCGGCGGTACTGCCTATAATCCTTTATATGTATTCGGTTCTACCGGGCTTGGCAAAACTCATCTCCTTCAGGCAATAGGGAACGAAATCAAAAAACAGCATCCCGAAAAAACGGTTATTTATATTACCTCCGAGCGTTTCATCAATCAGTTTATGGATTCGGTAAGAACGAATACTGTTTCTGACCTTATGCAAATGTATCAGACAATGGACGCTTTGCTCATAGACGATATTCAGTTTTTTGCCAATAAAGAAAAAACGCAGGATACATTCTTTCACGTATTCAACCACCTCCGTCAGTCCGGAAAACAGATTGTAGTGGCTTCAGACCGTCCGGCTCATGAGCTTCAGGGGATTGAAGAACGCCTGATTTCCCGTTTGAAGTGGGGACTGAGTGCTTCTCTGCAAATGCCGGATTATGATACCCGTATCTCCATTCTGAAAACCAAAATGTATCAGAACGGAATCGAATTGCCGGAAGAAGTAGTCGAATACCTTGCACATCATATTACCAACAGCATCCGGGAACTCGAAGGCGCACTGGTGAGTCTGCTTGCTCAAAGCTCCCTCAACCGCAGGGAAATTGATGTGGACCTCGCCAAAAACCTGCTCCAGACTTTCGTGAATAAGGTCGCAAAAGAAATTTCCATAGATTCTGTCCAGAAAGTAGTTTGTGATTTCATCGGAGTAAAGATTGATGACCTCGTAGCCCAGAGCCGCAAAAGAGAAATCGTTCAGGCACGTCAGCTCGCTATGTATTTCGCCAAGGAACTGACCAACCAATCCCTGAAAACCATCGGACTCCATTTCGGGGGCAGAGACCACTCTACCGTAATCCACTCCCTCCAAACGGTAAACAACCTGATGGACACCGATAAGGACTTCAATAAACAGGTTCATCTGCTCCGTAAAAAGCTCAGCATGGAATTGAATTAATTGTACAGCACATTACAAAGTGAATCATAAAAAGATACAGAGAAAACGGGAGGGCAGCCTCCCGTTTTTGATTAATATCCCCAACGAAACCCATTCATGTAATTATTATAATAGTATAAAAGACAAAAACTTCCGGTAAAGCACGAGAAAAATAAAAAAATAATAAAATAAATTTTTATTTCTCAAAAAAACTTCTCAAATTTGCACCCTCAAATTAAAAATAGTAGTTTTCTAAAAAAATCTATGTACAGTTTTAAAACTATCTCAGCAAACAAGAATACGGTCACGAAAAAGTGGGTTATCGTAGATGCCGAAGGACAAATTCTTGGAAGGCTCGCAAGCCGGATTGCTATCATTCTGCGTGGGAAGCACAAAGCAAGTTACACCCCTCACGTTGATTGTGGCGACAATGTAATCGTAATTAATGCGGAAAAAATCCGCGTTACAGGAAGAAAAGCGGATCAGAAAGAGTACGTACGTCATACGGGCTATCCCGGAGGACAAAGAAGCGTGACCTACCGCAACATGATGGCAAAAGCACCTGAACGCATCCTTATGGAGGCGGTAAAAGGAATGCTCCCCAAAAACAGATTGGGCAAACGTATCGCTACGAATGTAAGAATTTATGCAGGAACTGAGCATCCTCATGCTGCTCAAAACCCTGAAGTACTGGAGTTTTAATCATTTCAACAAGAAGTTAATTAATCAAGAATTATGGATCAGACAGTTAATGTAGGAAGAAGAAAAACTTCAGTAGCAAGAGTGTTCGTACGTCCCGGTACCGGTAAATTTATCATTAACGGCAAAGAATTAAGCACTTATTTCGGAACAGAAATTTTACGTCAGAAAGCGGCTTCTCCTTTCCTGATTTCAGGACTGAACGCCGGAGAGTATGATGTAATCTGTAATGTAAACGGTGGTGGTATCACAGGTCAGGCTGATTCTATCAGAATGGGATTGTCCCGTGTATTACAGGAAAGACAACCCGAAACCCGTGCTTCACTGAAAAAAGCCGGCTTCCTTACAAGGGATTCCCGTATGGTTGAGCGTAAGAAATTCGGTAAACGTAAAGCAAGAAGAAGCACTCAGTTCTCTAAACGTTAATCCCGAATCAATACATCGAACTTCAGGTTCGCTTATCATTTACCGTTATTATTATTTAAATTTAATTTCAATTTTAATTCTCATAAAGAATTATGGTATCATATCAAGACTTACTCGATGCCGGCGTACACTTCGGACACTTAAAGAAAAAAAGGAATCCTAAAATGACTCCTTATATTTTCATGGAGAAAAACGGCATTCATATTATAGATTTGAATAAAACTTTGAAAATGCTTGAAGAAGCAGCCCTTTTCGCAAAAGGTCTTGCCGTTTCCGGTAGAAAAATTTTATTCGTAGCTACAAAAAAACAAGCAAAAGAAATCGTTGAAGCGGAAGCTAAACGTATCGGTATGCCTTTCGTTACTGAGCGTTGGTTAGGCGGAATGCTTACCAACTTCAATACTTTACGTAAAAGTATCAAGCGTAAGCAGTCTATCGAGAAAATGAGAACTGACGGCACATGGGAACGCATCAATAAAAAAGAGCGTATCATGCTTGACCGTGAACTCGAAAAATTAAACAAAGTACTGGGCGGTATTGAAGATTTACAACGCCTTCCTTCTGCTTTGTTTATCGTGGACGTAAACAAGGAGCACATCGCTGTAAAAGAAGCCCGCCGTCTTAATATTCATACTATCGGTATGGTGGATACGAACAGTGACCCGAATGACGTTGACTTCCCGATTGCTTCCAATGATGATGCTGCTAAATCCGTTCAGTTGATTATGCGCACTATCGGAGATGCAGTAATCGAAGGGTTACAGGAAAGAAAGAAACAAAAAGAAGACGAGAAAATCCGCGACGAAGCGAATCGTCAGAAAGAAGAAACTCCGGCAGCTGAATAATCCGGTTCTTCTTCATAAAAATCTAAAACGGGGGTAATTGTTACCTCCGTTTTTTTATGGCTGTATTCTTCAAAAAAACGATAAACTCCCGTTTTCCCTTTTCAACATTCCAAAAATTCCTTTATCTTTGCCATTTCTTAAAAAAGTCAGAAATGAATTATCAAAAACTTAATAATACCACCGGCTGGATTGTTTTTGCCGTTGCATTTATCACTTACTTATTTACCGTAGCCCCTACAGCAAGTTTTTGGGATTGCGGGGAATTTATCGCCTGCTCCAATGAACTCGAGGTAACTCACCCGCCCGGAGCACCTTTGTTTTTATTACTGGGAAGAATTTTCTCCCTGTTTTCATTCGGCGATTCCTCCCGGGTGGCTTATATGATTAATCTCATCAGCGTAATTGCATCTGCATTTACCGCCCTTTTTACCTGCTGGACAACCACTGCTCTCGCCAAACGCATTCTGGACAAAACGGATATCTGGGGAGAAAACACCAAAAATATGGCAATTATGGCCGCAGGTGCAGTAGCTGGTCTTACCTGTACCTTTGCTGACTCTATATGGTTTAATGCTGTTGAGGCGGAAGTATATGCACTCAGTGGCTTTTTTACCGCAATCGTAGTGTGGCTTATGCTGAAATGGTCTGAAAGAGCAGATGAGCCTGACAATCTCCGTTGGATTATCCTGATTGCCTATGTAATGGGGCTTTCCATCGGCGTTCACCTCCTGAACCTACTTACGATTCCCGCACTTGCACTGATTTATTTTTTCCGTAAATACGAACCTTCCTGGAAAGGAATTGGGATTACGATGGGGATTTCGATTGTGATACTGGCCTTTATTCAGTATGGAATCATTCAATATACCTTCAGCATTGCCCAGGCTTTCGAATTATTCTTCACAGGCTCTGCAACCCGATCCGGCGTAATGCGGGGAGGAATGGGAATGGCGATGGGTTCAGGCACGCTCATTTTTGCCATGATTATTCTTTCTCTTACTGTGTTTTTGCTGTGGTTCAGCATCAAAAAACAAAACAAACTGCTGAATGTGGCGGTTTTGTCCTATATCGTAATCATGATGGGGTTTTCAAGTTACACGATTATCTTCATCCGCTCAGGCTCAAACCCCGGAATTGATATGAATAATCCCGAAAATATTATGACTTTTCTGAGCTATATGAAGCGGGAGCAATACGGTGACAGACCTCTCTTTTATGGTCCGATGTATAATGCCCAGCCGGTTGGTATTGAAAAAACCGGAATGAGATATACTATTCAGGAAGGCAAGAAAGTATATATTGAGGATGAGGAAAAACAAAAGTATGAGTATGAATCCTCAGGCCTTGTCCTTTTCCCCCGTATGTACAGCGAAGCCCCTCAGCATTATTCTGACAGAGATTATGGATATGCCTCCTTTGTGAAGGAAAAGGGAGATATCAGAAATATAAAAGACGACCGGCCTACCCGGGGCGAAGACCTCAGTTTCTTTTTCAGTTATCAGTTTGTGCATATGTACATGCGATACTTTATGTGGAATTTTGTAGGCAGAACTGCGGATGAGCAGGATTTCGGATGGGAAGACGGTTTGATTATCAATAATCACGGTTTTGATGACAATAAAGCGCATAACCATTACTTTTTTATCCCATTTATACTGGGAATTATGGGCATGATATGGCAGTTTAGCAACAGCAAAAGAGAGGCAGGAATTGTAGGGATGTTGTTTTTCTTTACGGGGATTGCCATCATTCTTTACCTGAACCAAACCCCACTTCAACCCAGAGAAAGAGATTATGCCTACGCAAGTTCTTTTCAGACCTTTGCGATTTGGGTAGGATTGGGAGTAATGTTTTTGATGGAGACTTTTTATAAAAAACTCAAGGAGAAAAGCCTGTATGTATCCGGCGCTTTGGCGCTTTGCGCTCCGCTGATTATGGGCGTTCAGAACTGGGACGATCACAGCCGGAAAGGAAGATGGGTTGACGTGGATTTTGCATACAATCTCCTGAACAGTTGTGCGAAAAATGCCATCCTGTTTACCGCCGGTGATAATGACACTTTCCCCTTGTGGTATGCTCAGGAAGTGGAAGGCATACGCACAGATGTAAGGGTTGTGAACCTGGAATTGCTGATTTCAGACTGGTACATTGACCAGATGAAAAGAAAAGCCAATGACTCTGAGCCTTTGCCGATTACAATGAACCGCAATGACTATCAGGGGGAGAAATTCAATTATTATGATTATTCTTCCCGTACTTTCCGTTTCCCCGTCAACAAACAGGCTCTGATCGACAATAAGATAGTTACCCCGGAAGAAGCAGTCAGTCTCGTTGATACCCTCGTATGGAACTATCAGGCAGAAGGCTCCAAAGGAAATGAATATATCCTCAGAAAAGACTCCGTTATGATTAATATCATCCGGAATGTAGCCGCTGACAACTGGAAAAGACCCGTTTATTTTTCCAATACAATTCCTCAGGAAAGTTTTCACGGGTTAGAGCCTTATACTCAGATGGAAGGAATGACTCATCGCTTATTACCCCTTAAAATCCAGCCGGAAACACCAAGGGATATTTATACAGAAGGAGCGATTCATCAGGAAAAAATGTTTGAATCAGTCACCAAAACCTTCCGGTACAGGGAACTGAACAACCCTTCTGTAAATTTTGATGACCATATCCGGAATGTGATTATCTCCAATTACAGAAATACTATGCATCGGTTAGCGGTGAGTTATTCCGAAAATATCAACAAATGGAATAAGGAAATGCTGTTTGTAAAAGCGGGCGCAACTGACACCCTGATGAAACTCGGCCGGAATCCGGAAGTCATCATGAAGGAAAATCCCGGAAAAATCAGTCAGACTCAGGCAAAACTCCGGGAATTATACGCTTTTTCTGTAAAAACCATTCCTTATGAAGTCATTAAACCCAATGTAAATTACCTCTATATGAATGCTCAGATGCTTTACAGAGCTGATTTGAATGAGGAGGCAGCAAAGGAGTTTGAATATTTAAAAGAAAAGGCATTCGGGCAACTTGCAGGATATAAAGCACAGGGAATGAAAATTGACCCCCGTCATCCTGCCTATCAGGGCGCAGTGCTCACTACGCAGTACTATATGGAAACCGGCAGGGAAAAAGAAGCCATTCAGCTGGCGGATGAAATAGAACAGCTCACCGGGGACGGAAGTGTGAAAACATTGCTTCAGCAAATGAAAATGCAACAGAAATAATTGGCAAAACGGACTTTTTTCTCAGGAATTAAGTCCGTTTTTTTATTTATAATATACCCTCCTCCCGGATTTTCAAACCCATGAGAGTTTCAAATATTGAGTAAAGGCTATCATAAATTTACCCTTATAATCCTTCTTTCGTGAAAAAAATCTTACTGAAAGAAAATCCAATAAAAAGACACCCTAAAAAAATAACCGATAATTTTTCAAAATAAAAATTTCTTTTTACCTTTGGTTACAATTTCAACTAATGTGTCATTAATCCTTGTTTAACTTTCTAATAAAAAAAAATTATGCAACATTTGCTTCCTCAGTATTATCAAATGGTAGAAGAATGCATCGCGTCTATCGGAGTTGACCCTGCCATTACCAAAGGTGAAAAAGACGGACAATACAACCTTCAGAAAGGCTCTGCTCCGGTTTGGGTAGATGTGTTTTACGACGCTCACAATCAGTGTAATTACATTCAGATTATGTCGCCTGTCGTTGAAGTACCTGCTTCCAATACTGTCGCTTTTTATGAAGATATTTTGAAAACCAATCACAACCTTTTCGGAGTGGGTTTCACACAATTTAACAACTGGATTTATCTCAAGACAATCCGTGAGTGTGATAATCTGCAAAAAGAAGAAGTGATGGCGATGCTGAACCGCGTGGGAAATTATGCCGATCAGTATGATGACGAACTTAAAACGAAATATCACGCAAATTCTTTCAGAAAATCTGATATATAAACAAAGTCTGTCTGAAATATAAAAGCCTTTTAGCTGAACTGCTGAAAGGCTTTTTACTTTTAAAAAGAATATCCTACCCCAAGCATTACCTGATGATTCAGCCGAAACCGGCGGATATACCAGATATGATACTGAAGTGCGGGTCCGTCCTTTCCAAATACAGGCTGAGCCAGAAGGTCTGTATATAAATAGGGCATTCGGTGTACTACCATATAGCCTCTGTAGCCTATTTCACCGAATAATCCTTTGGGTTTAAAACCGAGTCTCCAGCCTCCGCCAAAATTCAGGTACTGCATTTTCCAACGGTCTTTAGCGGTTGTACCGTCGGCATAGGTTACTTTTAGGGAAGGGTTTGCAGTACCTGCCCCGATTTCAGCATACGCATTCCGGCCGATAGTGCTCATATAAAACCGCCCTGAAGCCCCGAATCCCCAGTAAGCATACCTCCCGGAAGAGCGGGCATTCTGATCAGAGGAATCCCATTTTACCACTGTTTCCTGACGAAAAATATCCACCGAGCCTTGCCAGTGATTTTTACCATATCCGGCTTTTAGCATTCCTCCCGCAAAGCCGTTACTTTCATACACCCCATAAAGTGCAAAATATTTCGCAAATTCCGGTTTTGAATGCCAGAAAGCAGATACTTTTTTGACGGTGTCTTCCTCAGGATACCATGGATTCGACTGACTATACATTCCTGAAAACAAACAAAAAATATTTAAAAAAAATATAAAAACTGGTTTTATCCTCATAAATTATCTATCTTTGGGGCAAAGTTAGGAAAAAACTGCTTACTGACAGGCATTTTAAATCCATTTCGTTACACACTTTTTAAAAATAAAATGAGATATCTTATAATAGTTATACCGGTAATTTTAATTGGAGTTTTTGCATTTACTGCTTTCTCGGGCTTGTGTTTTTCAACGGAGAAAAACCTCACTATAAAAGGCAAAGTCCTAATCACTCAGGACTACTGCGGCGGTGCAGCTCCTTCTCCTGAAGTACTGCAATCCCTTAAAACCGAACAGGCGTATGCAAATCAGATTATTTGTATAAAGAAATGGAAAGAGGATTTCAGCGCTGAGCCCGTCCTTCAGGAAATCACGACCAATGAAAACGGGGTTTTCTCGACTACACTGCCTATAGGGAAATACGCCCTTTTCATAAAGGAAAAAACCCAGGATTTCTCCAAAGGAATTATGGCAAAATTCGGGAATACTCCCAAATGCAAGACCTGGCAAAACACCCCTGACTTAACCCTGGAGGTGACCAAAAAATCCAAAAAACTTCAAACCTTCCGGTTTCACATTAAATGTAATCCCTGTCTCCCGCCAAGACCCTGATTCTGCTGAAATAATGTCTAACGGTAGTAATTCCATTTGCAGGAATAAAAGTTGTTTTGTCCCATTGCTTTCAGGCAATATATACCGGGCGTAATTCCGCTTAACGGGAAGGAAACGGCCCTTCCGGGATAAACCACAGTACTAAATAAACTCCGCCCTCCCATATCGGTTAATTCCAGCTTAATAACCTCCTGAGTAGCCAGAGAAAAAAATTCGGGGGTTGCCTGCCAGAAAAAGGGAAGATTCTGAGGCATGGAAACCAACGTATTTCCAGTATGTATAGCAACTACTGCATCTACTTCTGCGGCTATTTTTTCAGGAGTCTGAAGCCGGGTGGCATCCTGTAGTTTAACATACCGGGCTGAAGGCAATCCGACATCATCCAGATTAAATCCATCTCCTCCGCTTTGCGTTATATCCTGATAGTTAGTACTGCCACCGCCGTTTGTCGGTGTCCGGCCCGCCATTCCCTCCCCGGTTACCGAGTCACAGGGAAATGCATACCAGTTGATTCCGTCCATACTTACCGAAACCATAAGCCACTCATCAAAAATCAGGCCCTCTGCATATTCAAACGCATTCTCAAAAACCGTAAAATCCGCTCCCGCTCCGTTTACAATGTCCTGTTCAAACGACAGGACAATCCATCCGTTTCTGCCTAAAGAAAGCACCTCCGAAGGAGCCGAAGCCGGAACCGTATTACTTACCGCAGGGTTTACCGGTCCCAGAACGTTGGACGGAAAATCAGGACTACTTTGTCCCAGTGTTTGTCCGTTTCCAAAATGATACTCTACCACTGAGGAAGCCCAGGGATTTTGTGCTTTAAGAAAACAGGAAAGTGAAATGAGAATAAAAATTAGGAATAAATACCTGTTGTTCATTTTGTTTAACCTTTTAAAGAAAATACGTAAAAAGCATTAAACATTAATACGCATTTCGTATATTACACCGCAAAGGTATTATTATTTTCTGAACTTACAGGATAATTCTCCGGAAAGTTAATTTATTTTATCCCATTCTGCGAAAAAGTGCTATTGTGTTTTTACCAGAATTTAGGGAAAAATCTTCCGGTTTTTTTCAGATATTCTTTATAGCCCGGATATTTTTCTGCGGTGATTTTTTCACTGAAGTCAGAACTCCCCTGAAACAGCAGCAACAAAAGTACTGCACCTGCAAGGGAAGCGTTCAGCCATCTTCCTGTAGCAGCCACGCTGAAAAGATAAAATGCAAGCCAGATGGCCTGCTCCATTGCATAATTGGGGTGTCTTACGATTCCCCACAAGCCTCTTGTACAGAAACCTTTGGAGTATTCTTCCCCAGGGGGTTCATTGTTATTTTTGCGGCGGTACTTCTCCGTTTGAAAATCATACTGTTGCTGATCGGCAATCGTTTCGGTAACCACAAAAAGGATAAATAAGCCTGCGGCAATATAATCCAGTGCATTAAGGGGTGTTCCTTTCCCATGCCAGGCCATGACTGCCGGCAGGGTAAACAACAAAATCAGCCCCTGCTGATAAAGGGAGATAAAAAACAAATTGAATGCGGCCCAGGCCAACCTTCCGTTCAGAAGAGGCATTTTTCTTAATACAGACCAGCGGTAATCTTCCTCTCCTTCCCAGGGAATCCAGCTGTACCCTCCCCTTCTCCAGAAATTAAACGTAAGCCTGATTCCCCAGATTGTAGCAAGTATCGCCATAAGGGTCATCCGGGTGTCCCATCCTCCGGCATACGCAAAATACCATGTGTAAATGACAGGCATAATACTCCATAATTTATCTACCTGACTACAATTACGGGTAATTTCGCTCACGACAAAGCAAAGAGAGGCAACCCCAAGCATGAGATAAAACATAGAAAAAAGCATCTCTTTCTGGGTTTCATGCAAAGGCTCATCCCAGTAATAACCCACGAGCGGCAAGGCAATTACTGCGAAAATCAATAAAATTATGGTTTTCAGCATAGACTAAACTTGTTTAATATTTTTACAGCGAGCATTAACGGATTTTTTTCTAACGAAAATATAGAATACAAATTAATTACTTTTTTCTTTAAAAACAAAAAAATCATACCATTTGCAGAGACCTGAGTTAAGAATTCCCTGTTGTTTTTTCCTGAAAAAAAGAGTTTTTTAAAGAGAATGTAATATCTTTGCTGCGGTTTCTACCAATAACTAAAAAAATGTTCAATATAATTGCTCAGGCTTTTGAGGCAGTCCGTACCAATTTTTTGAGGGCAAGCGTAACGATGTTTATCATTGCGTTGGGCATCACTTCTCTTGTTGGGGTACTCACTTCAATTGATGGAGTAAAATACTGGATGGCAAACAGTTTTTCTTCTTTGGGAACCAATACTTTTCGTATCCTGGACTATGCTTCGGGAGTCAGAATGGGAGGAGGTGGAAGAAACCGCAAAAAATCATACCCTAATATCACCTATACTCAGGCGGATGAATTTAAGGACAGATTTGGGGATAAAGCAATTGTATGCCTTACCGGTACCGGAAATTTTGCCGCAGCAGTAAAGTTTGAAAATGAAGCAACCAATCCCAATATTCAGATTATCGGGACGGATGAAAATTATCTGAAAGTCTATAAATATACTATCGGCGAAGGCCGGAATTTTTCGGAAGAGGAGCTACTTTCCGGAGACAAGGTAATTATCATTGGACATGACCTGAAAAACAGGCTTTATCCGAACCGTTCTCCTTTGGGTACCCGAATCAATGCCGACAATCATATTTATAAAGTAGTGGGTGTAATGGCAGAAATGGGTACAAGCGGAAGCGCCGGGGGAGATAAAATCTGTCTGATTCCTTTACAAACTATGCGGTCTGACTTCCCGGATGATGATCGCTCCTTTTCGATTAATGTGTATGTGGACAATCCTGTTCAGATGCCTTTTGTAATGGAAGAGGCCAAGGGGCTTTTCAGGCTGATACGGAAACTACCGATTCAGGACCCTGAAAATTTTGAGGTAATGAAGAGTGATCAGTTTGTGGAGGAACTTATGAGCAACTTACAGATTCTGACTTTATCGGCCACATTAATTGCGATTATTACCCTTTTTGGCGCTTCTATTGCCTTGCTGAATGTAATGCTTGTCTCCGTCACTGACCGAACCAAGGAAATCGGAATCAGAAAAGCCCTTGGCGCAACTAAGTCAGATATCCTGTTCCAGTTTTTGACTGAAGCCATCCTGATCTGTCAGATTGGAGGAGTAATTGGTATTTTTCTGGGTATAGCGGCGGGCAATGTTGTCAGTACAATCATAATGAAATCCAATTTTGTGATTCCGTGGAACTGGATTGGGCTGGGTCTGATTCTCTGTTTTATCGTAGGAGTAATCTCCGGTATTTATCCGGCCTGGAAAGCAGCAAGAGTAGATCCGATTGAGTCTTTAAGACATGAATAATCCTGATAATCAACCATAAGCGGCATTTCCACCTCTTTTTTATATCGCATTCATTCCCTTTGCAGTTATCATATACTGCTGCTCCCTCATCTGGTCGGAGTCAAAGATAAAAGTAGCACGGTAATCGCCCTTTTGGGTATCAAACATCATTACCTGAACCCATCTTTTATCAATCATTATTTTTAACTCATCGGCAATAATGGCGGGCTTCTCCCCTACTTCTTCCTCTATCGCTTCAAAAGTCTCAGGATAAGTGAGCACAGAAAGGATTTTTCGCTGCAAAACGGTAGTCATAGATTCTGATTTTTATGAAAATAATTACAAAACTATGAAATTTTATCCTTTCACCCTCCAATTCTTAAAGATTAAGTCCGTATATTTGCACGTTTTTAAACCCTTTCAGTTTAATCCCGTACTATTACGGTTCATTCCGGAATATAAAATCATCGCTTTATTCTTCGGAATACAACGCAAATCAAAGGGAAGCAAAGTCTGAAAGTATTACAAAAAATCCGGAAATGATTCCTTTGTAATAAATATTACATTATTGTAACTAACAGTATTTCAATGAGTTTTCTAAATCCGTCTATACTATGGGGTCTTCTGGCATTAGCTGTGCCAATTATAATCCACTTTTTTAACCTGCAACGCCCCCGTCAGATTCTGTTCAGTAATGTGGCTTTTGTAAAGGAAGTCCAAAAAAATGTAGTCCGGAAAATAAAACTCCGTCAGTGGCTGCTTTTACTGGCAAGGTGTATTGCAGTGGCAGCGGCAGTATTGGCTTTTGCTCACCCGGTCTGGGTTTCCAAACAAAGTAAAATGCTCAAAGGCAACCGCTCTGTTGCCATTATTGTGGACAACTCTTCAAGTATGACCGCCGGAAATGAAAAAGGAGCCTACCTTCAGCAGGCTGTTTCTCTTTCCAAAAGCATCATTAATACTTACACCCAGCAGGATGAATTTCTGTTGCTGACCACCGGAAACCTGAGAATGAATTCCAATTTTTCGGAAAAAGAACAAACCCTCGAAGAATTGCAAAAAATCAGTATTCAGCAGAAAATCTGTTCTGAAAATACCATTCTGAATGGGCTGGAAAAAATCTTCAGCCGCTCCAATAATATCATCAAAGAGGTCTATTTTCTGAGTGATTTTCAAGAATCTACCGTACTGGCTGATACTCAGCAACTCAAACTGAATCTGGATTCGGCTACGCTCGTAAAATTTATTCCGCTGGCTACCCGGGAGCAAAACAATCTTTATCTTACTTCCCATAAGCTTAACTCTCAGATTATTGAAAAAAACAAGCCGGTACAACTTACTTTTACCGTTGTAAATGACGGAGAGAAGGAAGCAAAAGACCTTGGAATCAGAGTCAATGTGTCGGATAAAGTCGTGGCAATCGCTACACAAACGGTTTCCCCAAAATCCAGTCAGGAGGTTGCTCTCACTTTTACACCCACCGAAAGCGGCTGGCAGTCTGGATATATCGAAATTGAGGACAACCCGATTGTGTTTGACAATCAACGGTACTTTTCGTTTTTTGTTCCGGACAAAGAGCCTGTTTTAGTCGTTGAAGGAATGCGTTCACAGGGTGTACATATACTGTATCAGGATTTATTCACTCAGTTCACACCTTCTTTTATCTCCGACAAAGCGATTTCAGGCGTACAGTTAAGTGATTACAAATCCATTATTCTCACTGGTATTTCCGATGTAAGTTCGGGATTATCCGAAAAGCTGAGGACTTATCTTCAGGAAGGCGGCGGAGTAATGCTTTTCCCGGGAGACAACACCAACCTTACCAACATGAATGCTTTTCTTGAAGGTATCGGAGTAGGGAAATTCGGGGAACTGGTCAGTAGCCAATCCGGAAATAAAGCGTCACAGGCTGATTTACAACATCCTGTTTTTGATGGCGTATTTGCACAAAATCAGAAAAACAGAACGCTGGATGCCCCGATGATTTTCCGGTATTATCCGCTAAGCCTTAATAACGGAACGATTCAGTCCAGAATTCTCAGCCTTGAAAATCAAAATCCGGTGCTCGTTCAAAGCAAAATCGGAAAAGGAACGCTGATGCTCTGGACTACTTTCCCCGGAGACGCATGGACAGACTTACACGTAAAAACACTTTTCACCCCAATTATGTACCGGGCTACGCAGATGATTAGCCGTACAACCGGAGGCTCAGCCAATCAGGAACTGGGGAAATATGAACCCTTGGCAGTACGCACTCCCAAGCAGGACATGATTAAGCTAAAAGGTGTTACGAATCTGGAGTATATTCCGGAACAATACGTACAGAATGATGTAACCGTCCTTAATTTTGAAAAACTCGATATGAAGGAAGGAAATTACAAAATTATACAGGGTGAGACCGAACTGGACCGGATATCTTTTAATATTTCTGATACTGAATCCAGACTTTCCTTTACTGATAAAGACGCACTCGAAACCTCGCTGGAGAAAAAAGGACTGAGTCAGGTGCAGGTTCTCAGCCCTGAACCTTCTGCTATTACGAGAACGATTCAGGTCGAAAAAGAGGGAACTCCTTTATGGAAATGGTTTGTAATCATGGCTTTGATAGCGTTGATTGCTGAAGTTATTATCCTCAGGTTCCGGGACGGTTCCTGGACCAAAAAGAAAGAAACTACTTGATAAATTCTCTTTCTGATTCCAACAAAACTTAATTCAATTATCATATTTTTTATCATTTTTTAATGCAAATGAAATTTTCAACAAAAGTTGTACACGCAGGCGTTGAACCCTGTCCGGTTACAGGAGCGATTATGACTCCAATCTATCAAACCTCTACTTATGTTCAGGCTGCTCCGGGAGATCATAAGGGCTACGAGTATGCCAGGACTCAAAATCCAACGAGAGACGCATTACAAAATGCACTGGCGGCGCTGGAAAACGGAAAATACGGTTTGTGTTTTGCTTCCGGAATGGCAGCAACGGATGCAGTAATTAAGCTGCTTAATCCGGGAGATGAGGTGATTGCAACCAATGATTTATACGGAGGAACTTATCGTATTTTCACCAAAGTATTTGCAAAATACGGTATCGTTTTCAAATTTGTGGATATGGGCAATATGGGGGAAGTGGAACGAGCACTGACTCCTGCCACAAAGATGTTGTGGATTGAAACGCCTACTAATCCTTTGATGAAAATCGTGGATATTCAGGCATGTGTGAATATCGGCAAACAACACAACCTGATTACCGTAGTAGATAATACTTTTGCTTCGCCTTATTTGCAGAATCCTCTGGACATGGGAGCTTCCATTGTCCTGCATTCTCTTACAAAATATATTGCGGGTCATTCAGACGTAGTAATGGGGGCACTGATTACCAATGATGATACTTTATGGACAGACCTGAAATTTATTCAGAATTCCTGTGGTGGTGTCCCGGGGCCTCAGGATTGTTTTCTGGTGTTGAGGGGAATCAAAACCCTGCATGTACGGATGCGTCAGCATTGTGAAAACGGAGCAAAAATTGCTCAATTTCTCGTGAATCATCCTAACGTTGATAAAGTATATTATCCGGGATTGCCCTCTCATCCCAACCATGAAGTAGCGAAAAGACAAATGCGGGACTTTGGAGGAATGATTTCTTTCACCCTGAAAAATGACTCCATGGAAGCAGCCCTGAAAGTATTGACCGGAACGCATCTTTTCTCACTTGCGGAAAGTCTTGGCGGTGTAGAATCCCTGATTGGGCACCCTGCAACCATGACTCATGCCTCAATTCCAAGAGAAGAAAGGCTGAAGGCAGGATTAGTGGATACTTTAATTCGTCTTTCTGTAGGAATCGAAGATGCAGAGGATTTGATTGCAGACCTCGAAAAGGCAATCGGTTGATAAGAAAGATATAACGATATAATAAACCCAATGCTCCGAAAAAGCATTGGGTTTTTCTTTGGGAGACCGGTATTCAAAATCTGTTCAGTAGGTGAAAATCCTGTTTATTTCATGAGTTTTTCTTCCAGTATTCGTTTGGCAAGCGTATATTCAAAAATGCCCCATTCCTTGCCGTTTCTTACAATATCCGTTAAATCCCTGATGGAGTAATGATAAAAATCATGGTCGCCTTCCCATTGATTTGCAGCCTTTTCCATCGCTTCATCGAGCAAAATCTGCGCCTTTTCCATCGTATCTTCCGGTATAAGTACCCAATAAGCGTCCTGAGGAGAAAGCCCGAAATATACCTTTTCAAATGTATTTTCAGTATTATTCTGGATACGGGCTTTTATCCCTCCCTGACTCAGAATTTCCAGCGTATCGTTGGCAGATTGCCGGTCAAAACACTTTAAAAATATTATTTCCTGCATTTTTTTATCCTCGTTTTACTTTTTATAGTAAAAAGCAAAACAAAGTTACATTTTTTCCCGATATTTGCACCAAAATTTCAGAAAACAAAAACAATACGGTCTTTTTATTTGTTTGATATTTAAATTCAGTCTAAATAAACGCAGAAAAAATTCCCGATAAAACAGTAAATAATTATGGCAGACGATATTCTCTTACAAGAAATCACTTCTCAGAAATATAAATACGGATTTACAATTGATATTGAGTCAGAACAGGCTCCTCCGGGCCTCAATGAAGAGATTATCCATTTTATTTCTGCGAAAAAGAATGAACCTGAATGGATGTTGAATTTCAGGCTCAAAGCATATCGTCACTGGCTCACTCTTGAGGAGCCGGATTGGGCGAAAGTGGATTACCCAAAAATTGATTATCAGTCCATTATCTATTATTCTGCCCCAAAATCCAAAAAACTGAACTCTCTGGACGAAGTAGATCCTGAGATTCTGAAAACCTTTGAAAAATTAGGGATTCCTTTGGATGAACAAAAATTACTTTCGGGTGTAGCGGTGGATGCAGTAGTAGATTCTGTTTCTGTAAAAACGACTTTTAAAGAAAAACTGGCCGAAAAAGGGGTGATTTTTTGTTCTTTTTCGGAAGCCGTTCAGGAGCATCCGGAATTAGTAAAGAAATACCTCGGTACAGTAGTGCCCTATAATGACAACTTTTTTGCTACGCTGAACTGTGCTGTATTTACCGATGGCTCATTCGTCTATATTCCCAAAGGCGTTCGCTGCCCCATGGAGTTATCCACTTATTTCAGGATTAACGAAGCAAAAACCGGTCAGTTTGAACGTACACTCATCGTGGCGGAAGAAGGAAGCTACGTAAGCTATCTGGAAGGATGTACGGCTCCTATGCGGGACGAAAATCAGCTTCATGCTGCCGTTGTGGAACTTGTGGCTATGAAAAGTGCTGAAATCAAGTACTCCACCGTTCAGAACTGGTACCCCGGAGATGAAAACGGAAAAGGAGGGATTTATAATTTTGTAACCAAAAGAGGAATCTGTAAGGAAGATAACGCCAAAATCTCCTGGACTCAGGTAGAAACCGGCTCTTCCATCACCTGGAAATATCCTTCTGTAATCCTGAAAGGCGATAATT
The DNA here is from genome assembly GCA_019695295.1 of Bacteroidia bacterium. GTDB lineage: Bacteria > Bacteroidota > Bacteroidia > J057 > J057 > JAAFHL01. Next base: position 36,328 of record JAIBAH010000018.1, read on the forward strand.
CAATTGGGGAATTTTACTCTGTAGCAGTAACCAACAATCGTCAGCAGGCCGATACCGGTACAAAAATGCTGCATATCGGTAAAAACACCCGTTCTACAATTGTATCCAAGGGAATCTCTGCCGGAAAAAGTCAGAATGCGTACAGAGGACAGGTAAAAATCATGAAATCCGCCTCCAATGCCCGGAACTTTTCACAGTGTGATTCTCTCCTTATCGGCGACAAATGCGGTGCTCATACTTTTCCTTATATAGAATCGGCTCACTCTTCGGCAATCGTTGAGCATGAAGCCACTACTTCCAAAATAGGCGAAGACCAGATATTTTACTGCAATCAGCGCGGAATTGACACCGAACAGGCCGTTTCCCTCATCGTAAACGGCTTTACCAAAGAGGTACTCAAACAACTTCCAATGGAATTTGCGGTAGAAGCCCAAAAGCTGCTGGCGATTAGTTTGGAGGGGAGTGTGGGGTAAAGAATTTTGAAAATTAGTAAGGAAATGATAAAAAGTATAGTCATAAATAATTTTAGATGCTTTGAAAAGGCTTGTTTCAAGGGTTTTAAACAAATAAACCTAATTGGAGGCCTCAATAATGCCGGAAAAACAGCTTTTCTGGAAGCCGTCTATTTATACAAAGGCTATAACTTTAAGAGTTCACATCTCGCTAATTTATATAAATTCAGACATATTAATCAAGATAAGCTAAGGCCAATATTAGAAAGGCAATTTTACAATGATTTGTTTTGGCAACAAAATAATGAATTGACCATTAGTTTTGAAGAATCTTTCGATGACGATACCGCTTCCCTTCGTTTGTCATTATCGCTAGACAAGGATGGTTTTATAACAGTAGATTCAACAGAAAATAGATTAAAAAATATTATTAGCACGGTATTCTTGCCTACTGATTACAAACTTTCTTCAATTGACATTGTGAAAGCGTATGACGAAATTGAGATGAAAGGGGAAGAGGAAATTCTCTTACAAGCATTTCGGGTAATTGACCCTGAAATAGAAAAGGTCCGCTCTTTTGCCAGCAATCCAATTTCATTATATATTAGAAAAAAAGGGGGAAATTTTTTGCCAATCAATTTTTGGGGAGATGCATTAAACAAAATGGCTTTTTATATTCTTCATATTATTCAAAACAAGGGTGGAATACTGTTAATCGACGAAATAGAAAACGGCATACATTATACGCATCATTTCGAGTTTTGGAAATCCCTTATTACTTTATGTATTAAATATGACGTTCAGCTATTTGCGACCTCCCATAGTCTGGAAATGATAAAAGCCTATAATGAAGTAGCAAAGGAGACCCAAAATGAAGAGATTTGCAATTATTTTGAAATGATAAGGCATGTAAAAACCGGAGAAATAACTGCAAATGTAATGACAATGGATATGCTTGAATACGAAATTGCTAAAAATCAACCATTTAGAGGAGAGTAATTATGGCAGGAAGCAGGATAATCGTTGAGAGCAATAATGATCAATATTTTTTTGATGCGTTGATTCGGTTTCTGGAAAAAGATAATTGTGAAATTCAAAGTACGGAAATTGATTGGGAAGTACAAAGCGCAGAAGAAAGCATTGAGAAACCAACGGGTTTGAAAAGAGCAATCCTTTCTACTTTTAATGATATTACAAAAGGGAAATATGACAAAATCGGAATAATCTGGGATTTGGACACACTTACAAAAGAAGAAAGAATCCGTCAGTTTAATAATGCCTTTCGCTTGGCAGATGCTGAGAGTTCTTATTCAGTTCAGTTTACAGAAATGACTGAAACCAATCAATTTGTATCGGTTGTCATAAATGAAGTTTCTGTAGATGTAGCTTGTCACCTCGTAAACTTGGATGGAAAAGGAGAAATAGAAGACATTCTGAAAGCTATAAAAACTCAAGATTCACCCATTGCAGATTGTGTGGACAAACTTTTGCCGGAGTGCTTGAATGCGAATCACGAAAAAGAATTGCGAGAGAAAGATTTAGTCAAATTGTGGATAAATCATTACATTCGCTTTGATACATTGGTAAAGAATAATCGAAATCAGGCGAATACAAAATGGGAAAACGTAATGAAAAAAAGAAGCGATATTTTTGATTTCGGAAAAGAAGTAAAAGAACTCAGTGAAATCAAAGAATTTCTAAATATGTTTATGAATTCTTAAAACAACAAACTCATATAAAAGAAGATAATAATTATAAATATGCTTACAATCAAAGACTTACACGCAGAAATTGACGGAAAGGAAATACTGAAGGGATTGAACCTCACAGTAAAGGCGGGGGAAATTCATGCAATCATGGGGCCTAACGGAGCGGGAAAAAGTACGCTTGCTTCTGTACTTGCCGGAAAAGAAGATTATGAAATTACTGGTGGCTCTGTGGATTTTGACGGGAAAGACCTTCTCGAAATGAGCACCGACGAACGCGCTTGCGAGGGGCTTTTTCTGGCTTTTCAGTATCCTGTAGAAATACCCGGAGTGAGTATGACCAACTTTTTGCGTACTTCTGTAAACTCTGTACGTAAATACAGAGGCCAGGAAGAAATGTCAGCAGGAGATTTTCTCAAAATGATGAAAGAAAAACAAAAAGTGGTTGAAATGACGAAAGAACTCACCAACCGCTCTGTAAATGAAGGGTTTTCCGGAGGAGAGAAAAAAAGAAACGAAGTATTTCAGATGGCAATGCTTGAACCAAAACTCGCTGTACTCGATGAAACCGATTCCGGGCTGGACATTGACGCTCTCCGAATCGTAGCCAAAGGGGTAAATGAACTCAGAAATGAGGACAATGCCTTCATCGTAATCACTCACTACCAACGTTTACTTGACTATATCGTACCGGATTTTGTCCATGTACTTTTTGATGGCAGAATCGTAAAATCCGGCCCTAAAGAGCTTGCACTTGAACTGGAAGAAAAAGGTTACGACTGGATTAAAGAAGACGTTATTTAATAATTCCCCAAATAATGAATCAGATACTTAGAGATACAACCAAAGCATTTATCAGTCAGTTTGAGACGGATAAAGAAACCGGATTTGGGGAAGACAAAAGAAAAGAAGCCGTAAAAATGCTGGAGCAGGCGCTGCTCCCTACTACCAAAACGGAAGCCTGGAAATACACAAGCCTGAAGGCGATTACCTCCAAACGCTATCAGTCTCCTGAAAATCACGCATCGAGAAACCTCGGCATTTGCTGTATTCCGGAACTTGACGCCCATACAATTCTGTTTGTAAATGGCGCATTTCATTCAGTTTGCCTTTCCAGCGGGAATGACGAAGCCTTAATCGTGAAATCGTTTGGGGAAATGTCAGAGGAAGAGAGCATTATTGCAGAAAAATACTTTGCGGAAATCAGCGCAAAAGATTCCGGTATATTTACCACCCTCAATACCGCCTATAACCCTGAAGGAGTATTTATTTATGTTCCGGCAGGCACGATTATTCATAAGCCGGTTCATATTCAGCACCTTACCGACAGCAGTATTGATATTGCTTTTCAGCACAGAAATATAATCGTAGTGGGAGAAAATTCCAGCCTGAAAGTGATAGAAACCTATCATGGAGCCGGTGGAAAAAACACCCTCAGGAATCAGGTAAGCGAAATATTTGTGGCTCAGAACGCAAGTTTTACCGGCATAAAATATCAGAATGAAGGGGATAAAGCTTCTCATATAGAGCAGTGCAATATCATCCAGAAAGGAAACAGCGTCACTGATTTTTATACCATTTCTCTCAGCGGTGAAATTGTAAGAAATAACCTGAATATCCATATCAACGGCGAAAGAGCGCATGCCGGTCTCAAAGGAGGGTATCTTCTCTCCGGAAATCAACATGTTGATAACTATACCGAAGTACATCACATTATGCCCAATTGTACGAGCAATGAGCTGTATAAAGGAATCATCGGAGGCGAGGCAACCGCTGTTTTTAACGGAAAAATTCAGGTATATCCGGATGCCCAGAAAACACAGGCTTACCAATCCAATAAAAGCATTCTGCTTACAGACACAGCCAATGTTTATACAAAGCCTCAGCTGGAAATTTATGCAGATGATGTAAAATGCTCTCACGGTGCCACAACCGGACAAATCAACGAAGACGCATTATTTTATATGCAGGCAAGAGGAATCTCAAGAGCGGATGCACGCAAACTGTTAGTCTGTGCTTTTCTCGAAGATACCTTTGAAAGTATCGGAATAGAAGAAGTCCGGAAATATATTCATGCTGCGATACAACAAAAATTAGATATTCAGGGTTAATCTACAAAGCCATTAATAAAATCAGAAAAATGGAAGGATTTGTCGTTAAGTTCAAAAAAATATCCCGGATTATCGGAGTGACTGTACTGACTTTATTTCTCATTACTTATCTGATTTATCTTATCAGACCCGAAACATTTGCTCAGTTAGGGATAGACATAAAAGCCCTGGCAAAATACACTTTCTGGTTTTTTATTATTAAAGGTACGATTACTACCTCCATGATTCTCTACGGAATATGGGCAGTAAGAAGAAAAATAAAAGAGGGTAAACATCAGGGTAGTTAATAGAAGCTGATTTCGTACTCAGATTCGGGTTGAAGACCGGAATTAATTCTTAAAACATAAAAAACCGCCTCCTTTTCAGGAAGCGGTTTTCTTTTTTATGATTGTATTACAATCCCTGGATTATTGTACATCCCACCAAACCCTTGAGAACAGAGACTGTCCCTGAGGAACATTGGAAGCATTATACAACTGCTCAGACTGAGGATACAGGAATCTGCGTGGAATAGCAGAACCGGTAGTAGGAGTCAAAGCAGGAAGACCTGTTCTTCTCCAGTCAGTGAAAGCTTCAGGTTGTGTGTACATCGCTGTATATTTTTCATACATAATATGATCAAGCGCAAGGTTTCCGGAACCCGGATCTACAGATGCCTGAGAAACGTATGCAGTCTGATCTGGAGCGGAAACTCCACAGAATGTATGAGATTTACCAATACCTGAAAGGTAAGCAGTATGAGCGGCAGCATCATCGCCTTCTATTAAAGCACACTCTGCATGGATGAAATCCAGTTCAGCATCAGAAAGTAATACAACAGGAGCATCCGTTCCGCCGATTGGGCCTGAAGGAGTTTCAAGCATTGCATCACCATATACACCGGCTCTTGGGTCATTCATTGCAGTCATCTGATCTGCAAGATATCCCTCAAAAGTGATATATCCTGAACGCTGAGAAGAAAACTGATACCATGGATTAGCAGTAGTAGGAGAAGTGCTGAAGTTGAAAGCAGCATCTTCAAATCCTGCAGACTGCGCTTCGCCAACAGCAGTGATTGCTTTGGTAGCAGCGCTTGGGTCCTGCTTGCGAACGTGGAGCCAGCTACGGGCATCGATTGCATAGGTAAATGCATTCCATTTAGGAATAGAACCTCCGTAAATGAAATCATCAGTACCGGGTAATTTAGCATTATCAGTAGCCGCTTTTGCGAAATCTGCTCTTGCTGCAGCCGTCAGATTACGGACTTCAGTATAAATAGCCTGCTGAGTCTGATATTTAGGAAGAAGATTCTCAGACCCCTTAAATGCTTCTGCATAAGGCACATCCCCAAATAAATCAGTACAGGTCATCAAAGCATAAGCCATGAGGGTTTTACCAATTCCTGCATAATAGGGATTGCCTTCGCCTTCTGCCTGTGAGATTACCAACTGAAGGTCTTTCATAGCACCACCATAGAGGCCAAATCTCCATGCATTATCCATATCCACTTCTGTAACGGCATAATCATTTACCGCAACGAACTGACGGTCAGCACCGGTTAGTTGCTGTGTCCATACTGCGGTATAACGGGACAAGTCGCCTCCCTGTGTATAAGCATAATTGGATTCAGCAGCGGAAAGCAACAAAGAGGTAGTCACTTTTGCAGGCTGATTCGGATCCACATTTACATCCGCAAGTTTTTTACAACCTGAAAAAGTAAATGCAAATGCAGCTAATATCAATAACGGAATATATCTCATTTTTTTCATTTCTACTTTAAGTAATTTACAAAGTTTAACAATTAGAAAGAAAGATTCAATGCTGCACCAACACTACGAGTGTTAGGATTGTTGAAGTAATCCATACCCTGATAGTCACGGGAACCTACAAGGCTTGTTTCAGGATCTACTCCCTGATACTTGGTAGCTAACCAAAGGTTACGGGCAGTCAATACGATAGTAGCTCCTTTTACAGGGCTTTTCGCACCGAATATTTTGCGATCCAGTGTATAACCCAGGTTTACTTCCCGTAATCTTACGAAAGATCCGTCTTCGATGAAGGTTTCAGCAGGACCGGTAAATCCACTACCAGGACCATCCATAAACCATGCCTGTCCGTAAGGTGCTTCGATAGCATTATTTACAGCTACTCCGGGATTAGCTTCGTCACCGGTAGCTTTACCCAGTGTAGCACCTGCAGCATCCATATATACTACTTCGCCGGTATTGGCATCATAGCCACCCAGTACAGAATTAGCATATAAACCATCGTTGAATACTTTCGTTCCATCTCTGTTTTCTCCGGATTCAGCACTTGTACCAAAGAAAGAAAGTGCACCTCTTGTACCATTCCAGATATCACCGCCTTTACGGATATCAAACAGGAAGGAGAAAGAAAGCGCTTTGTAGTTAAAGGTATTACGGATACCCATTAACCAGTCTGGATTAGGGTTACCGATGATACCGGTTTCGTTGTCAAGAATAGGATGTCCGGTAGCAGGATCAATCAACGCTCTTCCCTGAGCATCTCTCAACCAACGGCTTCCGTAGATGATGAACAATTGTTCGCCTTCCATTACACGGATTCCCGGATCTTCAAATCCATCGCGTGAGATATTTTGAGTTGTACTGTCAAGTGCTACTACCAAAGAACGGAAAGCAGACCAGTTTACAGTGATATCCCAGTTGAAATCTTTGGTTTTCACAGGGGTTGCGTAACCTACGATTTCAAAACCATGACGGTCAATCTCTCCTGCATTTTTGATGATAGAACGATATCCTGTAGAAGCAGCGATAGGAACTGAGAAAATCTGGTCAGTACTTTTTGAAGTCCAGTAAGTGAAGTCTAATCCTAATCTGTTTTGAGCAAATTTCAGGTCAGTACCAATTTCAAAGGTTTTGGTATTTTCTGGTCTGAGGTCAGGATTACCCAATACGCCGGAGTGAGTAAATGCAGGAATACCATTGAATGGGAATGCAATACCGTTAGTCCAGCCATCAGCAAATGAACCCAAAGTGTAATAGTTGCTGGTTGCATAGATAGGACCATCGTTTCCTACGTCTGCCCAGGATAAACGAAGTTTACCATAAGGTAATACTTTGTTGTCTGCTAATCCGAAAGCTTCTGTAAAGATAAAGCCTAAGTTATAGGAGAAAGAACTGAATCCTTTTCCACCAATAGCAGAAGTCCAGTCTCTGCGCTGAGTAAGGTCTAAATAAAGGAAGTTTTTATATCCAACTTTTTCCTGAGCATAAAAACCTCTTTTCAGGTAATTGTTCACAGACTGACGGGAAAGTACAGTTTGTGCATTGGAGATATGATAAAAATCCTGTAAGTTAAGACCATCACCCTGAGTGAAGTTATTGTAATCCTGAGAACCATACTGATTTACCCCAAGCAAAACGCCTAAATCCAGGTTATCGTTAAGTTTTTTCTGGAAGTTAGCCATGATATCATGATTCAGGTGTCTGTGAAGAATCGTTTGGTTAAATACCTGTCCGGCAGGAAGAGTATTGGAACCAATTGCAAATCCCTGATTACGGTTATCTGAATACACGTCAGCACCTGTACGATATAAGAAACTTAACCAGTCAGTCGCTTTGTAATCCAACTGAACATTTCCGTAAACGCGGTTTACCTGATCAAACATCTGGTTTTTGTTGATAGTCCAGTATGGATTGTCATATCCACCACCACCACGATAGGTTCTTTGCTTTCCATCGGAGAACATATAAGCAGTTGGGTCAGTAGGATCAGTAGTACCGTTACTGTTGTCAAATGTAGGAGGAGTTCTTAATAATCCCAGCATGATACCGGAAGTATTACTACCTACCTGCATACGGGTACCCCCTGAATTAGAATAGCTAATAGAAGAAGAAGCCTTCAGTTTAGAACTGATATCAGTTGCTCCGCTCATAGAGATAGTAGTACGCTGAAACTTACTGTTTGGAACGATACCCGTCTGATAGGTATTTGAAGCAGAAACACGGTAAGTGGAACGCTCTCCTCCTCCATTAAATGCAAGTCCGTTTACAAAAGTCTGGCCTGACTGGAAGAAATCTCCCTGATTATAAGGAGTTACTTTTTTGGCATTTGCGTTACCCGCAGCAGCACTTGCACCGATGATAGCACCGTTTTTGTCCCATTTGTAAGCTGCATCTCCATCCCAGAAAAGGGTATCAATAGCAGCTCCCCATGAGCGGGAACGGGCGCCACCGGGTCCGGGATCCAAATAACCTCCGTTTACCCCCTGAGAATACTGGTTTTGTAAAGCCGGTAATCTGTTTACGGTATTTACCGTGTAAGCAGAGTTAAACTCAACGTTCAATCCCCCGCCAATGCCTTTAGTACCTTTTTTGGTTGTGATAATCAACGCACCATTTGCCGCAGCAATACCATAAAGTGCAGTAGCAGCTCCTCCTTTCAAAACGGTAATAGACTCAATATCTCCTGGATTTAAGTCAATTGCACGATTTGAGTTGGAAACGCTTGCAAGGTAATTGTTAGAACCGTTGTCTGGATTACCGGAAGCATTCTGGTCGTTATTGATTGGAATACCATCCACTACCATCAAAGGTTGGTTATCACCGGTAACAGAAGAACCTCCGCGTAAACGCATGAAAGCAGACGCTCCCGGATCTCCGCTTGAGTTGACAACCTGAAGACCTGCAACTTTACCGGCAAGGCCCGCAATCGGATTTACCTCGCGGCTGTTGGTAAGGGCTGACCCCTGAACATTTTGTACTGAATATCCAAGTTCTTTGGACTGACGGGAAATCCCGATAGCCGTTACAACCTGAACATCTGTCTGCATCAAATCTTCAGCCATAGCTACATTGATTTGATTACGACCACTGATTTCTTCTTCAACCGTTTTACGATTGGTGTAGGTGAATACAAGAACTGTACCCCCCGCAGGAACATTAACGGTATAAGCACCGTCCGCATCCGTAAGCGCACCGGCTTCCATGCCTTTGACCATAATAGTCGCGCCTTCTAGTGGCTCGCCTGAGTCGGCAGCCGTAACTTTTCCGCTTACCTGAGACTGTGCCCAAGCTGTAACGGATAAGATACTAATAGCGATGAAAAGTAGGAATCGTTTCATTTAACAATCCGTTTGTGTTAATAGGTGAAAAAATAAATTTAATTGATAAAAATCAATATTTTTCGATTAAAAACTTGGCAATATTATATAATCGTTAATTAATCTGCAAACTTGTTGATAAATTTTAATCAATTCCTAATAATTAAAAGCCCTTTTTGAATGGGTGTTTTTTTAATAATTATTTTTAATTCTCTATATATCAATATTTTACTTACCAGTAGGTTCAATTATCCTGCTAAAATATTTTTCAAAAAACTAATCCCTCTAATTTATATTTTTAAGGGTTACAACCGGTTTTTCTTTTAAAACAGAAAGGTTTTATTATTAAAGTTTATGGTTTTGTCTGTTTGAATGCCAATCGTATTTTCTGACCTACAGGCTATTTTCAGTTTAAAATAAGAATCTGCCCCCCTTTTTTCATTCCACTCAAAAAAAGAAAAGAGCCTCCGGAAGAGACTCTTTTATCTTATATTTTTATTCTGCGCTATCCAGTAGAAATCAGCTTCTGATGGTTCCGTCACTTTCTGAATGAGTATATTTCGACTGAATACTCCATAAGTTCCTCAAATATCTCCCGGATTATACAGCACTGACTACCCCGGGGGTAAATTGATGTTTGGGGGAATAGTCCTTTTCCCTTCCCATTGCTTTAAGGAATTTGAAGTGGGAAACAAGAGCAGACCAGAAAGTAGGTGCGTCATAGTAAGGAACACCGAACTCTTCTGCTGTTTGACGTACTATTTTTGAAAGCGGACGGTAATGAATACTACAGGTTGTGGAAAAAAGATGATGTTCCACCTGTTGATTGAGTCCTCCCGTTAAAAAAGAAGCAATCCGGCTATCTGATGCAAAATTGGCAGTGGTGTACATCTGATGAATAAACCAGTCATTTTCTACCACTCCGGTCGCCTCAGGCACAGGAAAGTGTACATCTTCTACGGCATGAGCAAGCATAAATACAATTGCAAGATAAAATCCGGAAACCATATGCATTGCCAGAAATCCAAGCATCGTGATATACCAGGGCTGGGGAAGTAAAAAAAGAGGTAATCCGATATAAAGAGTATAGTACAAACCTTTATAAAGGAATAAATTCACGTATTCTGAAGGCTTATGAGGAACATTATTGATATTTCCCACTTCATTTTTAAAAAACTTCACATAATCCTTAATGAAAACCCAGGATAATGTACCTATAAAATAAAATATTGGCGCATAAATGTGCTGATACCGGTGTATAGGCTTTAATTCTGCTTCCGGACTGAGTCTGAGCACCGGTACAGGAGAAATATCTTCATCATATCCGTGAATATTGGTATAGGTATGATGAGCGGTATTGTGCATCGCTCTCCACATATAGGCACTGGCACCATTGAGATTAAAGGTCAGTTCCAGAATAAACTTCAGGGTATCATTCCGGGTATAAGCTCCATGAATTGCGTCGTGACCAATATTGGTTGTAACGAGTGCGATGGAAACTCCCATAAATGCCCACACTAAGAAAGAAAATGGATAGGAAACGACTCCTGATATAATCAGCAGGTAATTGGAAATCCACATAAGCATCAGAAATGCAGTTTTTATATGCATTTGAGTATTGGCTTTGGTTCCCGAGGGCTTATCTTTAAAATATTCTGCAACCCGTTGCTTTAATACAGAAGAGAATTGTGAGGAATTTTTTGCTTTAAATCTAAGCGTTTTCTTCATTACTTTTTATTGAAAATTTGATGCAAACGTAAGGATATAAAACCGAACGATTGAATATATGTTTAATTTTTGGATGTTATCCGGAATAAACCCTGTAATATTGATTTAAATCAATTTATTTCAGAGGATTAGCCTGTTATATTTTGACAGAAGCCAGAATCTCTTCTATACACCGATAGCTTGTAATATCTTCTGCCTCTGCCTCATAGGTTAGAATCAGTCTGTGATTCAGCACATCAGTGGCTATATTTTTTACATCTTCCGGCAATACATAATTTCTTCCGTTCAGAAAAGCCTGCGCCTTGGAGCCCAGATTCAGCGCAAGACTTGCACGGGGCGAAACGCCGTACTCGATATATTCAGCGAGCTTGGGCAGACCGTAATTCTGAGGCTCACGCGTAGCCATTACAATATCAATGATATAATCTTCTATTTTTTCGGAGACCTGTACATTATCTATCAAATCCCTGATTTCCAGAATTTCTTTTCCACTCAGTACCGGTTTTATCTCGTGACGGAAGCCGGTTTTGGCCATTCTGCGCATAATTTTTTTCTCTTCCTCCCGGTCAGGGTAAGTAATATTGACTTTCATCATAAAACGATCTACCTGAGCCTCCGGTAAGGGATAGGTTCCCTCCTGATCTATTGGATTCTGAGTTGCGAGTACCAAAAAGGGCATATCCAGCGGATAGGTAGTTTCTCCGATAGTAACCTGTTTTTCCTGCATGGCCTCAAGCAGCGCACTCTGTACTTTTGCAGGAGAACGGTTAATCTCATCCGCTAATACAATATTGGTAAAAATGGGACCTTTTTTTACTTCAAACCGGGATTGCTGAGGATTGTAAATCAATGTTCCTATCAAATCCGCAGGCAATAAATCCGGTGTAAACTGAATCCGTTTAAATTTTAAATCCAGTGCTTTGGAAAGGGTACTTACTGTCAGGGTCTTGGCAAGTCCGGGAACCCCTTCGAGCAAAATATGCCCGTTAGTAAACAATCCTATCAAAAGGCGGTTAATCATTCGTTCCTGCCCTACAACCACTTTTTCAAGCTCTTGCTTCAGCAAAGTGATTTTCTGGCTTTTGGATTTTATGATTGAATCTAAATCTGTAGTAGATGGCATAATATAAATTTCTATGGCGTTTCTGGTTTTTTTTTGAGGTCTCAGAGATATTTTATGCTTTTTTTGAAGTTTTAAAGGAAAAGAGGATAAAATATTTCCGGATTAAAAAAAAATTTCAGAATTTGCCGGTTGTTTGAATTTTCGGTAAAATTACAAGCAAATCTGAATTTTGCCAAAAAATAGTTTTACAAACCGAAACATTTTCATTATTTTTCGTAAAGGTACTTCAAAAATCAACTTATATATTAAATATGAAGAAAAGTATTGTATTATTCTCTGTATGCATTTCCCTCCTTTGGGGGTGCGGACCAAAATCCACCGACAATCACGACAACCCTCAGACCGGAGACTCCAATAAGATTCAGACTGTAACCAAAATAGACTCGGCTTCTCTCTTTAAGCCTAAGGCGGTTCAGGTTTTAAAGGCCTATTATTCAGCTTTGGAGTCTGAAAAAATAGATGAAAATCAGTTTTTTGCTCCTGATGTAAGCACTTTCTACAATTCTCAGAATATATCCAGCAGCAAAATAGGCGAAAGCCTCAGAGAGGGCTTTAAAAAAATGGATAACCGTAAGATTACGCTGGATGAAGACGCTGTTGTTTGCAGACAGGTTCCGCAAGGATATGAACTCATCGTCTCCGGCAATTCCACTCATACTGAGGCCGCCAAAAAGAATGTGGTTCAGGGAGTATTCAGAAACCGGATTGTAATGAATAAAGACCTGAAAATCACTTATTACAATACTGCTCCTGATACTGAAAGAGGAACGGAAGAATCCAATGAGCTGGTTTTTGCTGAAAAAATCATGGTTTCTCTCAAAAATGAATCCTCTCTCAACGAACTGATTCATCCGGAAAAAGGGGTGGTCTTAATGTACAGAAGCGGGGCTTTCGATAAAATAGCCACTATCAGAAATGCAAGCGAATTAAAAAGCAAAAGTGGCAACAACTGGAAAAAAATGATTGCGGTACAGTGCGACGGAATTGTCATGAATATAATCCCTTCCTTCAATTGTGATACAGAATTTAAGGAAAAGGGATGTTTTCTTTCCCCTGCCGGAGGTTTCAATGAAGCCGCGCGCACTGCCGAAGAGCTGAATAAACTCAATGACCGGAGCATTAATTATAATGCACGGGAAAGAGGCACTTTTAAAGAACTGGAAGGAATGGTTACCCATCAGCTCATTATCACCGAAAGCCGCTTACTTTTAGGACTAGGTCAGATTGATGGTAAATGGTATGTACTGGAAATCAATGCTTCTAAATTTGACTGCTCTGCATAATTGCTGAATTACCGAAATTAAACTTTTCAGCAAGTAATTTCATACGGGAGAATCTCATACAGACGATTCTCCTTTTTTTGTAAGTATCGCAGATGTCCGTTTATACTCCTTCTTCTTTCCCGATATTATAAAATAAACGGGTATGACTTTTTATAAATAGTTTTTCCAGAAAAAATTTCACGGGAAAAGGCGGAAAAAATTCTATTGTTTCATTGATTGTAGTAACCCCTTCGCTTTCATTAACTTTAAACACAATGACTATGGTCAGGACAGAGAAAATACGGGCAGTAATCGTAACCGATTTATTCGGCTGACTGTATTCTACTGTTGCAGGGTAAGAAAAGTATATGGGAACAAATCCGGATAAAAATTGCTTTTCATATACTTTGTAGTGATTTCTGCCAAGTAGTTCTACTTTTTCCAGATACGGATGGACAAGCACAAATTTCTGCATATCTGTAAGGTAATGCAGAACAAGTTTTTCTCCCTTTTTTACCTGATGTGTTAAATAAATCAAAGTCGAACATTATAATATATTTCATAAACCTGAATTGTATGCAAAATGTTTTACCCCTTTTATTACAATAAAACTTTTTTTTATTACAAAATTCCCATTTTTTCAAAAACTTTTCCTAATAATCTGCAATGAAAATCGAATAAACACTTTTAATACAACTATCAGGACGAATAATGTACTTATTCTTAAAAAATTTATATAAATACAGATATATTTCATATATTTGCATAATTAATACTAATTTATAACTTAATGACTTAAACTTATGGGATTATTTGATTTCTTGTTTGGAAAGAAAAAAGACAATGAAATTTCACACTATGCTTTTGTATCAGACGAAAAAGGAAAAGGCCTTTCCCCTGAGGAAGCGAAAAACCTTCAGGAAGAGTTGATGATTAATCTTCAGGTTGGCGAAAAACAGTATGCAGTGAATATTGCCGCTACACTTATGACGAAAAAAGCCTACGATGAATGTATTGACGCCTACACCAAAATTGCGGAGCAGTTTCCGGAAGAAAAAGGAGTGGCAATGGGTCAAATCGGGGCAGCATATTATTTCAAGGGCGATTATCAAAAAGCGATTGAGTGCTACGTTTCTGCGAGAGAAAACGGAGAACATGCAGGCATGATGGATGATAATATCTGGGAGGCCTGCGAAACCCTTGTAAATCAGTCGGGTGACAAGCAATGGGCAAAAAAATACCTGGAATTATGCCCCGATGGAAGCTATAAGAAAAAGGCTGAAAAAATGTTGCTGTAATTTAAAAAA
>JAIBAH010000136.1 GCA_019695295.1 Bacteroidia bacterium
CCGCAGGTGCTGACGGTGCAGTAGGCGCAACCGGTCCTCAAGGCCCCATTGGTTTGACAGGTCCGCAAGGTCCCGCAGGTGCTGACGGTGCAGTAGGCGCAACCGGTCCTCAAGGCCCTATTGGTTTGACAGGTCCGCAAGGTCCCGCAGGTGCTGACGGTGCAGTAGGCGCAACCGGTCCTCAAGGCCCCATTGGTTTGACAGGTCCGCAAGGTCCCGCAGGTGCTGACGGTGCAGTAGGCGCAACCGGTCCTCAAGGCCCTATTGGTTTAACTGGTCCACAGGGTCCTGCAGGTACATTTGTAGGGACAAGATTAAATGATGGTGATAATAATACTTTTGTAGAAACCGAGTTGAATCCAAACGAAAATCTTATCCGTTTTAATATAAACGGTTCTGAGGTAGCAAGATTTAACAGCAAAGGACTTAATCTCTCCACAGGAACCAATACTTTTATTGGGAATAATGCAGGAAACGCAAACACAGCAAGTGGAAACACTGCCCTTGGATATCAGGCATTTGTAAATAATACTACCGGTAGTGGAAACTTAGCAGTAGGCCATCAGGCGCTTACATCCAATACCGTAGGGAACCTGAATATGGCAATCGGATTCCAGGCGTTGAGTGCAAATACCACCTCCAATAATATGGCAATGGGGTATCAGGCAATGCAGGTGAATACCTCCGGCTCCAATAATATGGCAATCGGATTCCGTGCACTTCAGAATAATACAACTGCAGGATTAAACGTGGCAATGGGTTACACCGCTATGCAGTTTAATACCACCGGAGCAAATAACGTGGCAGTGGGAGCAAATACCCTTAAAGCCAATCAAATGGGAAGCAACAACGTTGCAATTGGGGAGTCTGCTTTAACCACAAATGTGTCAGGATCAAACAATGTTGCAATTGGGGGACAGGCACTAAAATCACAGACTACTGCTAACCGCAACGTTGCCGTAGGATTTCAGTCTCAGCAAAACACAATTGATGGGATCAATAACGTAAGTATGGGACAGAATAGTTTGAATGCAAACACTTCCGGTGCAAATAACGTTGCTTTAGGAACTTTTGCCATGCGTTCTGCTACAACCGCAAACCGCAATACTGCCGTAGGAGATTCTTCTTTATCAGGAAATCTTATCGGTATCGGTAACGTAGCAGTAGGAAGAAGAGCAGGAACACTCAGAAATGATTATACCAACTCTACTTTTATCGGACAAGAAGCCGATGCAACCACAGCAGGACTTTCCAACGCAATGGCACTTGGATACGGTGCATCTGTTGACGCCAGCAATAAGGTAGTAGTAGGCAATACCTCCGTTCTTTCAATCGGTGGACAGGTAGGTTGGACTACTTATTCTGATGCCAGATTAAAAAGCAATGTACGTCAATCCGAACTAGGCTTAGACTTCATTAGCAAGCTAAATCCAGTAACGTATGAGTACAAAGCCGAAGGACAAAAAGGCATTCGCTACACCGGATTGATTGCTCAGGAAGTAGATGCCGCCGCAAGAGGACAATTCTCAGGAGTGGACAAAACCGGTGAATATATGGGTATCCGGTATGCAGAATTGACAGTGCCTTTGATTAGTGCTGTTCAGGAACTTAACGTGGTAACTGACGCAAGAATGACTGCTTTGGAAGAAGAAAACAGAGAATTGAAAAACCGTCTGGAAAACATGGAAAAACTCCTCAACCAGTTCGGTAGTGACCTTCAATCCTGCTGCTACAAAGAAACCTCTGCGAAAAACAGTCAGACTATCATTACTTTAACCGGCGAAAACCCCGCTTTGGAACAAAACGTACCGAATCCTTTCTCAAAATCAACTACGATTCAGTATTATATTCCTCAAAGCGTGAAAAATGCAACGATTCAGATTACGGATGTAAATGGTACTGTTATTCAGAATACCGAAATCACTACAAGAGGGGCTAATAGTATGGAAGTTCAGACAGGGGATTTAACCTGGGGAACCTATTTCTATAGTCTGATTATAGATGGTAAAGTATTTTCAACCAAAAAGATGATTGTATCAAATCAGTAAGTAATCACTGAAATGTAATAAACCGGGCGGGGATTTTCCCTGCCCGGTTTTTTTTGAGGAATAATTTTATCCCTGATAAGATAAAGGAATACAAAATTTGTTCCCGGTATTGTACTAAAATGAGTTTTAACCTGTCGTTTTCATTTTCTTTTTTTTCACGCAAAGCCGCGGAGGCCGCATAGAGAGAGGCGATTTTACTCAACAACCTCAGAGACTCTGCGAGAAACCCAATACACTCCAATCCAGCTAAACTGAGCGATTTTGCACCTCTGCGAGAGATTATTTCACCCATCGGTTTAGTAACTTTGAGAGAAATCTAAAATATTTCACCGTTTCGTTCTTTCAAAGGAATTTATCCTCAAAATTCCTTTCTTATCCGGCCATAATTACACCCCAAACTGCGTTAAGTGATGATCCAGATGTTTGTAAAACATATTATTCCATTCGGTTTTGTTCAGGGAGCCAAATGAATGAGATTCTTTTCCTTCAAAATGATTTTCGCCCAATTGTTGGGTTTTTTGAAGGTAGCTGATCAGGCGTTTTTTTTCTGTCTCAAAGTTTTTCTCCCCTTTTATCACGAACTGAGGGGCCGTTGGGTTGTTTTTAGGGTAGGTATTTTCACCAACCACTTTATTTTTCACAAAAAGCTTTAAAATAAAACGCATTAAAGCATTGGGCTTTGGGTGAACGTTCTCATATGCCATCTCGTAGGTTACATTACAGTGAGCAAGCATTTGCGCTACATCCATTTTTCCCCAAAGGGCTCTGGAATCAGCATTGAGTTTTTGAATCCGATGGATAATTTCCAGAACATCTTCCTGATTGAATACACTTTTCATATTTTGTTTTTACAGATTAATTTATATTTGGAATAAGTATTGATATACGGTAAAAAAATTACAGAGTATGTGTACCTCCTTGTTTTTCTCTCCCGTAGCTTAATTGTCTTTCAGGCTTCTTCTAATTTTTCTATTTCTATTTTCTTCATTTTCATCAAAGCCGCATTTACTCTCTGCCTCCTTTCTGGGTCGCTCATCAGTTTTGCCAGACAAACCGGTATAATCTGCCATGAAACCCCGAATGAATCCTCCAGCCATCCGCACATACTGTATTTTCCGCCCTCGGCCAGTTTTTCCCAGAAAAAGTCAATTTCCTGTTGCGTTTCACATTCTACAACAAGGGAAGAGCCGGGCGAAAAATCAAAATCGTGCTTTTGTGTACTGCTCATCGCATTTACAATGAATCCATTAAGACTAAATCGTGAAAATAACAGCGTTCCTTCTCCTAAAGCGGCGGATTCCGGATAAGGAGCCTCAAGCAAAACCGCTGAGCCGGAAAAAATCCGTGTATAATGCATGACCGCGTCCTTTACTTTTCCCATTTTTTCATTGGCAAACAATAAGGTAGGGACAATTTTCTGGGGAGAAGCAATATCCGCAATATCCAGTTGCCAGTTTACCCCGAAAGAATCCACAAACCAGGTATATTTTTCGGACCATCCGTATTTCCCCAGAGGCATAAGTATTGTACTTCCCGGAGAAAGTGCTTCATAAAGCCGGGTAATCTCTGAATCATTCCCGCAATATACATAAAAAGAAAGGGATGGATTCATTGTAAAATGAGGCCCACCGTTGAGCCCTATCAGTTTTGTGCCCCACACCTCAAAAGAGGTAACTAACCCGGCTTCTTTCAGCATTCGGGAGTGCTGAAAAATACTGCAGTAGTGGTTTGCAGCCTGACCTGTCTGATTGTCAAACCAAAGGCAGGGATAAACAGAAGATGCTTGCATTATTAGTATTGATTGAATGAATTTTTAAGTGAGTTAAACGCTGAAACAGGATTTTATTTCTGAACCTCAGGTGCTTCAAAATTGTCATAATACGTAAAATCTTTCGTAATCAGCCCGTTTTCCAAAGTAAAAATAGTACAGATGGGCAATTTGAATCTGGAACTGTCAGGTGCGGTACCTGTGGATACAAATTCTACGATTACATGCTGATTTCCGGAAGGATAAATAGTCAGAATTTCATCATGGACATCCGGAATCTCCGATTGAAGTCCCGTGTATTTCTCAATGATTTGCTTTCGGGTTTGAGTGACAATCTCAGTGCCCAGACCGGGGTCTTTAAATTCGGCCTTTTCAGCGTACATACTGGCCATTTTAGTCCAGTCATGAGCATTAAAATGTGCGAAATTTTGTTTGACGATTGCAACGTTTGCATCAGCAGCGGAATTATCCTGAGCCGGTGGATTACAGGACAAAAGTCCGGTAAGTGCAAGTAAAAATAAGCGGAATAAATTTTTACGGTTCATAATCAAAAAAATAAAAAAAGTAAACGTATAGGTAATAAAGTAGTATGAACTTTTTTAATCAAAGGCAGAAATCAAAGAATATTTTCTCCATAAAACGGATAGTTTCCGCATTTGTTCTTCTCCGAAAACTTCTCTCCTTTTTCTGCTTTGCCCCGGTTATTAAACGGAAAGGGTTCTTCCGGATGAAGTGATATTATTCTTGCAAAAAAAACATAATTTCAGGAGTTTTTCCTCTTTTACTTCGTTCTTCCTTTCACAATTATATTGTATTCTTCATCTGAAGGCTCCCACAATTCTATTTTATTCCCTTCACAATCCATAATATGAATGAATTTTCCGTAATCATAGGATTCCATTGTATCCGTAATCGTCACTCCTGCCTTTTTGAGCTCTTCAATTAAAGCCTCCAGATTATTCACCCGGTAATTTATCATAAACTCTTTTTCGGAAGGGGCAAAATAAGTGGTTTTTTCAGAAAAAGGACTCCATTGAGTGAATCCGTATTTACTCGAATCCGCTCCTTCCCGCCACTCAAAACTGGTTCCGTACCCATCTGTATTCAATCCAAGATGGGTTTTATACCATTCCCTGAGGGTTTTGGGGTCCTTTGATTTAAAGAAAATTCCCCCGATACCGGTTACTTTCTGAGCATTGGCCGTGATTACAGAAGGTTTCATCCGCTTATAAATTCCATCAAATGCAACAAAAACAATTTCCCCGCTTTCTTTGACGATATCCCATTTTTGAGAAACATTTCCTGTGCTGTCTTTAGCCCATATAATCCTGTTGAATACGTTATAATCTCCTTTTTTGCTCTTGATTAAAGGCCCTTTCAGTACCATTTTCTGATGCTCCAGCCGGCCTTTCAGTTCCAGTACTGTGCCCGTATTATCAATATAGGTCTGATTCCAGGTACTGTCCTTTTGATTGTAAAAATTGTAGCTCGTTCCGGTTTGCCCTTCACTTACCCAGTTTTCCTGTATTATACAACTATCCTGCATGGAAAGAATCCGGTTTTCCCCTACTTTTTCTCCTTTTTGATTATATACATCCCAATCCCCCAGCCAGAAATCAAACTGATGATATGCAGGAGTGCAGCAATTACAGGCAGGAGCAGGCGTTTGTGCAAAAAAAGCATTGCTCCCAAGAATCAGCAGGAGAAAAGTACAGACAGGTTTTATTTTTGGGATTAAAATCATACGCTTTAAACCATTTTTGAAAATGTTTAAGATAAAAACGTGTGCAAGTTAGCGCTTTTTTTTAGTTTTCCAAAAATAAAGTATAATTTTTTTTGTTTTTATGTCCTTACAATACACATTCTCGTTTTCTGAGACGTCGTTTTAGTATTTACAGGGAAAACTCCGGAGGAAAGCCTGATAAATACTGTTATGTAAAATGGTCGCATGATTTTCTTTTGGAACTAAGTAAAAGTCCAGTTTTAGGTTTTTGCTTCCGGACTCCGAAAGGATTTTAAAGAGCGTTTTGGCTTCCTTTTTCATGATTGCGTCTTCATTTTTGCCGGCAGAAATATATACATAAAGATTTTTTCCCTTTAACGACTGAGAATACTGAGGGGCATTTTTCAGCAGGCTTTCATTATCCCACCATAAACTGGGACTTACGATAAAATAATGCGTAAATAAATCCGGTTTTTTCAGCAGGATTTCTGAAGCAAGCAGTCCGCCTAAGGATTGACCTATGAGGTAGCGGGTATTTTCAGTTTTGTAGTGCGTATTCAGGTAGGGCTGAAGTTCTTTTTCTATAAAATCCATAAACTGAGCCGAGTATCCGGTAGTCGGGTATTTTTCCTTCAGGTCTTTGAGGTCAGTTTTAAAGGTAAAATCCCTTTTTCTGTCCACATTACTGATACCCGCTACGATGAAGTCTGGCATAGTAAACATCAGGTTAAAGAACTGAACAATGCCTGTAATATGCAGAAAATCCTCATTCATGCTTCCATCCAAAAGATAAATAACGGGATAGGATTTTTGGGGGTCGTAGTGTTCCGGCAGATAAATATTGATGATACGGTCTTCATTCAGGATTCCGGAATGAATGGTATGAACCTCACCGATTGAAAGCGGGTTAACGGAAGTCTGTGCTTTCAGGGATGCCGGAAATAGCAGGGTCAGGATAAAATACAAAAAATAACGGTTCATATAGTCAATGATTTATTGTGGTAATTTACAGTAAAACGAAACCAGTAGCTGAACTCCGGTAAAAAGTATAAAGTTTGATTTGCATAAAAAATCACTGGAGTTGTTCTGAGAGTACAATAATTGCACGAAGTTTACCCTAATTTACCGTTCAGCATTCAAAGATTACCGTTCAGGAAAAAAGATTGTATTTTCTGTAGAAAAAACGGAATTTGCAGTAAAAATAAATGAAAATATGAAAAATGTAGTTACAATTGTTTTCCTTCTGTGGGGTTTCAGTTTGTCAGGTCAGACAATTGTTCCCGGAGGGTATGTTCAGGGAAACTGGACACAGGCAAATTCACCTTATCTTATTCAGGGATCCATCACCGTCAATTACGGTCAGAGTCTCAAAATCAATCCGGGAGTAGAAGTAATTTTTCAGGGGTTGTTTCCACTGTATGTATATGGAGTACTTGTAGCCGATGGTACTGCCGCTCAGCCTGTTGTTTTTCGTGCTCAGGATACAACGGGATGGCATAATGACGCACTTCCTTCGGGGGGCTGGAGGGGAATCCATTACGATTATGCTCCTGCAGGAGATTCTTCCCGCCTGAATTATTGTTATATTCAGGATACAAAGCATGGTGTTATGGGAAATGCTTCTATTGCAGGCGGGCTTCGTGCTTACAGGGGATTACATGTTTCCAACTGTAAATTTTTTCATAATCAGAGTACCCAAAATCAAAGTAATGGTGTAATTATCAACGTTTCTACTTTTGCGCCGGGTCAGAAATTTGAAATGGACCATTGCGAAATTTTTGATAATGCTACAAGAGTCGCTGCAATAATGACAGATAACTATACCGGCGGAAATATGCATATTCATCATAATAAGATTTATCAAAATACAGGAGGATGTGGCCTGTGGGCTATATGGTGCAGATTATTGCTCGAAGAAAATGAAATCTATAATAATACCTCCACAATTGACGGCTCGGCGGTGAAAGTGAGTGTCTCAAAGGATTCAAAAATTTTCCGGAATAAAATTCATCATAATACCTGTGAAACCATCGGAGCAGTTCATTGTACTGCCGGGAAAGTGGACATTGATGCCAATCTGATTTGCAATAATCAGCATACTTCCGGGTTTTGTGGTGCAACAGACGGCGGGGGCGGAATTCATGTTGCTCATAACGATAACGGTGATTTTGACAGTACGTTTTATATTGTACGTAACAATGTAATTGCAAATAATTACAGCTCTCTTGCCGGAGGAGGGATATATGTCTATAATGCCAGGGTTAAAATCATGAATAATCATTTTGTCAGAAATAGTTCCGCTGCGGGGTCGGCTGCTGTAATGCGATGCATTGGAAATCAGTCGGAGCTTGAGTTTCAAAACAATCTTTTTTATGGAAATCAGAATTTTATCGCTTCTCCTGCCTGTATTGAGGTGTTTGAAGCGGCCTATCTCAAATTTGCCTATAACTGGATGGAAACTTACTATACACAGTTTGTATCAGAATCTGTACCGGCGGATGTATATGGAGATACAACCAATAATCTTTCGGGTTCCAGTCCGGGAATGATTAATCCGACTAATACGGTTTCGGTGAATGATGATGCAACCCTCGCCAATTTTGATATTGCCGGGAACTCTCCCTGTATCAATACCGGAAATAATGACACTACCGGATGTTATGTTACGCCTCTGGATTTTGCCGGAAACAACAGGATGGTGGTAAGAATGGATATCGGAGCTTATGAGTTCAGATACTCGGAAAATATAGAAAATGAACTTAATCAGAAACCGACACTGGGTCTTTACCCCAACCCAACCCGGGATTTTGTCACTATGACTTTCCCGGAATCCGGGGGCGGGATAGTCCTTATAAATGCTGATGGCAGGTCATTACTTACTAAAGACTCTCTGCCGTTTGATTATACTCTGTCTTTAAAGGATTTTACCCGGGGTGTCTATTTTATTATCTGGAGTAAGGACGGGAAGCAAATTACAGATAAATTTGTTATGGATTAAATTAGCGGTTTCTTGCTGTATCTGTTTGAGTTGCTGACGGTATATTGCCGGTTTGATAAAAAAAATCTTCTTTAACTTTTTGTTTTTCTCAGAATAGATACTACATTTGTTGACAACTTTTCTGAAAATTAAAAAGTAAACCGTTTATTACTTAACTTTCAATTTGTTTTCGAATCATTATATAATTAAATTATGATTATGCACATTTTTTACAAAAAAATTACTCTCTTTGGCTTCATGTTAATGATGTTGGGATTGAGTGCCTGGGCTCAGGTTAGTATAACCTGTCCCGGTAATCAGATTCTGACCTTTAGTTCGGGCTGTTCGGATGCGCTTCCGGACTACACCACGCTGGCTTCAGTATCAGGAGGAACTCCTCCTTTCTCTGTGACTCAGACCCCCCTGGCAGGAACCACTATTACCGGTAATGTAACGACAGCCGTTACGATTATGGTAATGGACGGAATGGGACAAATGGCAACCTGTACTTTTGATGTAAACAGTTTTGCCGGCCCTTCTCCTGCAGCGGTAATGGCTACTCCTTCCAGTTTTTGTCCCGGCACTACGATTCAGTTAAGTGCTACTACCAATGGTAACGGAATTAACTGGTACACAGTCGCTTCAGGAGGAACTTCTTTGGGGTCAAGTCTCAGTGGAGCCAACTTCCCTGTTACGCCTTCCGGAGCAACTACCTATTATGCGGAAGCAATGTATTCGGGAAGCGGAGGTGCTTCAGGTTCTCAGACTTTTAATTACACCGGCTCGGTACAAACCTTTACTGTACCTCCGGGAGTAACGGCTATAGATATAGACGCAAGAGGAGGTGAGGGGGCAAATTCTCTGGATCGCCTTACCACCAATGCTACTGCAGGGTTGGGAGGAAGAGCGCAGGGAACCCTCGCTGTTACACCGGGTCAGGTAATTTCCATCTACGTTGGAGGTCAGGGGGATGTGAACGGTGCCGGTGGATTCAATGGTGGAGGTGCCGGTGGTTTATCTTCCGCAGGAAGTTCCTGTTCAGGAGGATTTGCTGGCGGTGGTGGCGGGGCTTCCGATATAAGAGTCGGTGGTACTGCTTTAACCAACCGTGTAATCGTTGCCGGTGGAGGAGGAGGTTCCGGAAGGGACTACTGTAACGGTACCTGTCAACCCTGCGGTTGCGGCGGTAGCGGTGGTGCAGGTGGCGGACTTACCGGAATTGACGGAGTGGCTGCGGGTAATTGCGGATTTGCCTATCCCGGCTCAGGAATCAATGGCGGTATTGCGGGCTCTCAGACTACCGGCGGTGCAGGTGGATTGGGCGACGGAGGGGGAACTCCCGGCTTAACGGGTACTTTGGGGGTAGGTGGAGATGGCTCTACCGGAACTCAGGATGTTGCCGGCGGCGGCGGTGGCGGTGGCTACTACGGCGGCGGCGGCGGCGGCGGCGCAAGTAATGGCAGTGGCGTTGCGGCAGGTGGTGGCGGTGGTGGCTCTTCCTATATTGGTGGAGTAATCAGTGGTTCTACTACCCCTGATTTTCAGACCGGAAACGGACAAATTGTAATTACCTGGGGAGGTGGTTCCGTATGTTTCACTGAAAGGGTTTCGGTAAGTGTAGCACCCACCGTTGTTTCTCCCCCTACAAATGTGACTGCTACGCCTTCCGTATTTTGTCCGGGTACTACAGTACAGTTAAATGCTACAACCAATGGTGACTCAATTATATGGTACACAGTTCCTACAGGCGGAACATCAATCGGATCCAGCCTCAGTGGGGTAAATTTCCCGGTAAATCCTCTCGCTACCACCACTTATTATGCTGAAGCTGTAATCGGCGGCGGCGGTGGGGGAGGCGGCGGCCCCGGTTCTCAGACTTTTAATTATACAGGCTCTGTACAAATCTTTACGGTGCCTCCCGGAGTAACTTCAATTGATATAGACGCACGGGGTGCACAGGGAGGCGGAAGTAATGGAGGTGCAGGGGGATTAGGTGCCCGGATGATGGGAACCTACGCTGTAACTCCGGGTCAGATTTTGTCTGTCGTAGTTGGTCAGCAGGGTTTGTTGCAAGTGGGTGGAAATGCTCAGAACAGCTCTGGTGGCGGTGGCGGAACTTTTGTCTATGACGCCGTACCTACTTTACTCGTAGCTGCCGGTGGCGGTGGTGGTAAATGTAATTATACGGGCTCTACGCCTTTACATCCCGATGCTGCCGGGCAGATTGGAACTTCCGGAGGAGCTTCTTCTGATGGGAATGCCGGGGGTACTGCCGGTGCCGGAGGAAATGCCGGTTTATGGTCAGGGACTCCCTGTGCGGGAGGAGGAGCCGGATGGTTATCTGTCGGTGGTGGTCCTTATGGCGGACTCGGTTATAATACATGGACCGGCGGACCCGGATACTGCGGCGGCGGTGGTGGTGGATGTGGAGGCGTTGGCGGCTTTGGCGGCGGTGGTGGTGGTGGAAATCACTACGGCGGCGGCGGCGGCGGCGGCGGATACTCCGGTGGTGGCGGTGGAACCGACCCAACACATGGCGGTGGCGGTGGTTCATTCAGTAATGGAACTAATCAGAACAATACAGCAGGATTTCAATCCGGTGATGGTCAGGTTATCATTAGCTGGACCGGTGGTGGCGGTGGTGGATGTACTTCCACCCGTGTACCAGTTACCGTAACGGCTTCCCCGAATCCACCGGTAATCAGTTGCCCCGGAACACAGACGCTAACCCTTACGCCCAATTGTGCAGGTACGCTTCCGGATTACACCACTCTGGCTACCGTAGCTCCCGGATGTGCCGGACCAATGACAGTTACTCAGTCGCCTGTAGCAGGTA
>JAIBAH010000137.1 GCA_019695295.1 Bacteroidia bacterium
TTACCATTTCCAAGGCCTCCGATTTGAACTTTGCGTCGAACTTGCGACGTCTTCTAACTGAATTTTTCTTTTCCATTTGAATACAAAGTTAATGGATTTTTCTGTGCGGATTTTTGGGGCCATCTCAAAATAGATGAAATAATTACTAAATATCCGAATTTTTCAGAAACAAAACAGACCTATAATTTTTCTGAATTAAATCCGGAAATTAAATGGAAGGCTTACTATCAAAAACAAAATAGCATTAAATTTAAGAATCTTGTACCGTTTTCTACCTATGCAAAAGTAGTTCGTGGTATTGCAACAGGTTCTAATGAATATTTTACTTTTAATCTATCAAAAGCCAAAAAATATTCTATTGATGAACAAAACTTATTGCCTTGTATTTGTAGTGCTAAAGATGCAAAAACACCATTTTTTACCACACAGGATTTTGAAGAATTAAAGAAAAGTGATAAATCTGTTTTTCTTTTCAATGCTAAAAATCTATCTGATAAAAATATAAGTTCATATATCCAAAAAGGCGAAAATGAAGGTGTAAACAAACGGTTTCTTACAGCAAGTAGAACGCCTTGGTATTCATTGGAAAATAGAAAACCAGCACCCATTTGGGTTTCTGTTTTTAATCGCTCAGGGTTGCGGTTTATTAGAAATGAAGCTAATATTTCTAACCTGACTTCTTATCATTGTATATATCCCAAACAAACAAATTTGTTTTCAGAAATTGATGTTGATTTACTTTTTGCTTATTTATTGACAGACACCGCTAACCAAATCTTTGAAGACAACAGTCGCCAATATGGTAACGGACTACAAAAATTTGAACCAAACGACCTTAACAAAGGAATGATGCTTGATTTAGGGTTACTTGACAAGCAGACTTCAAGCGAGATTTTAAACCTGTACAAGGAATACAAAGATTTAATTCTTGACAACAAAAACGGAGATGAAATAATTAATAAAATAGACAAAATATTAACTGACAAATATAGAGAAGAAAAGCACTGGGCATAACTGTAGTCTGGCAAAATGGTAGGTTTATTGCTAAATTCAAGTTCAGTAATTCTAATGGGCTTAGGTGCATTATCCAAGCTGAAGTTTTTCAAATGCCCCACCTTCGCCAATACCCAAATCGCTCTCAAACAGTCTCGCTCAAGCCCTGATATTTTCTCAAAGGCTCAAAAAAAGTACGCACTCCCAACCGATTTTGAAACAGCAGATTTGTGTGATTTTTGTCGTTTTTGAAAAAATATTTATATTTGTGGCGAGGAAAACGGAACGAGGAGTTGCAAACCATTGTACACCCTATTAAAGAAAGACTATGCCAACAATAGAAGAAATCATTGAAAAATATCAAAAATACTCAGACGAAGAATTACTGGACAATTATTCGAAAATTGAAGAATACACAAACGAAGGGAAAGAGGCTCTTGAGATAATCCTAAAGAAAAGGGGAGGAATAGAGTGTCTGAAAGAAAGGATTGAAAAGAAATTGGAAATCGAAAAGGAAGTTTCAGGAATTAAAGTTGAAATCACGGAACTACTCAACCAGGGAAGAAACTCGTTTGAAATAAAAAAAAGTATAAAATCAAGTACCATAACCTCGGCTCATCTGGAAAAAATTATTGACGAAGTTTCGACTGAATTTGAACAGGAAAAGATTGATATACAAATCAAGCCGAGAACAATTCTCGGAAGTATCACAGGAGGTTTTATTGGTGGAACAATTGGAGGGATAGTTTGGGGAATTCAGATGATATATTCAACTCGTATGTTTTTGATTTTGGTAGTTGGATTAACTTTGCTATCCTATACTTTCATTAAACTATTCACCAGACAATCCCAGAAGAATACAATAGTTCAAATAATGACGGCCCTCTCTGTCATTTATTCATTGATTCTTGGACAGATTATATTTGAAATATTCGGACATGCAGGGAAATAAATACGGTGTGCAACAGTCGCTAAAATCAATCATGGCTGATTTCCAGATAATAAAGTAATCCCTAATCTTTAGTATAACTTGTGACAAGAAATGGGTTTCAAACTCCCTGTCCGTGCTTAGCGACGCAACGTTCGCAAACAATCTCCCGTAAGTCCTGATATTTTTCTCACAGGCTCGAACAAAGACACAATTCCCAACCGGTTTTAGAACAGCAACTTTACGTGATTTTTGTCGTTTTGGGAAAAATTCTTATATTTGTGGTGACAAAAATGGACGCTAAGGTGCGAAACGTTAGTATTAATAATGGAAATACTCGAACTATTAGATAGGATAAGACGAAGACCAGGAATGTACATCGGGTATCATAGCCCCACACATTTACACTCATTTTTATCCGGGTTTTCTCTCGCTATGGAGTTCAAATCAGACAAAAAAGAAAAAACGGACTTTAATGAATTTCATGATTGGGTTGCAAAAAAATTAGCATATTTCGAGTCAACAAGTGGTTGGGCTTACATGATTGAAGATCAAAGAGAGGATAAAGAAGAAGCGTTGTGGTTATTTTTTGAATTACTTGACGAATTTAGAGGCATTACGCATGAATCAGTAAAGTCAATAGAATATTTATCCCATTATAAGCTTGACATAAGTTGGCGGGGCTATAGCAGAAAGAAGAAGGTTCGGGGAACAATTAAAGCAGCACCAAAGCCGAGACCGGATAAATTATTGATTAGAAAAGTAAATATCAACGAGGGCTGGTATTCTCTTGTTGCCTGTAATAAAAAAGGAGAGGTACTTGATATTAGAAATTCAGATACTTTGGATAATATCTTCAAATGGGGAAAGGAGATTTACGGGGTTAAGGAAGAAGAATGGGTATAATAACTGGCTCAAACATGATTTTGGCAAAAGCAGGACGTTAGCACTATACTGAACATTTGTAGTCTCTGTTAATGTTTGTGCTAAATTTGAATTTTGGAACGTTCTAATCCTCTCACCCGCAAGTCCGGATATTTTTTCTCACAGGCTCAAAAAGCGGGTATCACCGTTTGTGTCCTCCCAACCTTGCGACACCCACAAATCAACAAACCGCAACGAAACAGAATGAATTTCACCGGTACGACTCCACCTCGATTTCGTCCAAAGTAACCCCATTAGGCAACGGAATCAGTACAGGAATATTTGCCGGCAGGTCGAAGTAGTTTTTCTCAAAAAACACATACCGGTCTTTTACATATAAGTGAACTCCTTTCGCAAATTGTTCTGATATCAGCCGGATTTGGCCGGAACTTTCTGATAACGAAAACCTCGGATTGGGAAACCGGATATTGTTGGGTTTTTCGGATAAAAAGGTAGTCATCAGGGTGTCGGTATAATTCGTACCGGTGATGATTGAGGTAATCAGTACGAAATAAGGGCGGTTTTTCGGGGTTTGAGGGAGTTTTACCCTAAAGGCAATCGTAGAAACCTCAGCAGCAATTTCCCGGGTGTCTGTAAAAGGAAAGGAGATTGGCTTACCTTCAAAATCCATCATACTTACTTCCTGCTCCACTTTAAGGGGTTCTTTTACATCGGAAAGTACATACACACAAAGCTCGTCTTTTTCTTTCAAAGCCGAAATCGCTACCGGCGCATAGGCTTCCTTCACAGCATACTGCAAGGCTTTGTATCGTCCGTAAAAATCCATGCCCGACCAGGAAATCACGGGCCAGCAGTCGTTAAACTGCCAGTAAATCGTGCCCATACAATAGGGTTTAGCCCTTCGGTGCGCTAAAATTGCGGTCCGGATTGCGTCTGCCTGCATTAACTGCGTAGTATAAGCGTATTTCCTGAGATTTTGGGAGGAACGATATTCCATATGGGTATATACTTTCAGGTTTAAAAACCCGGTGGGGTGTTTCTGATGATTCCTGAAAGCCGGACTTTTTAGGCGGAGATCTTCAGGGCCTGCAAATTGTTTTACCGTTTCCCAGTCCGGAAAACCCTGCATTCCATACTCACTCACAAATCTGCCTACTTTTTCCCCGTACATTTTATAGTCTTTCAGCCCCCACCAAACGCCCCAGTAATGTACATCTCCTTCTGTATAAGCCTTATCCCTTCCCCATCCGTTGGCGGGCGAAGAAGGATGATACGGACGAACATCATAAGCAGAAATCAACCCGGGCAGCATTTCTTCAAATACTTTCAGATAATCCGACCATATTTTCTGAGAATCCTGACGGGAGTATAAATGCACCTTTTGCCAGCCCCAGTTGTGCCAGCCTTCGTCTATTTCATTATTCCCACACCATAAAACGATACAGGGATGATTCCGCAAACGGATAATCTGCTCCGTTGCTTCTGCTTTTACATTGCTGAGAAATTCCGCATCTCCGGGATACATTGCACAGGCAAACATAAAATCCTGCCATACCATAATCCCCAGAGAATCACAAAGTTCATAAAAAACATCGTCTTCATAATAT
The DNA here is from genome assembly GCA_019695295.1 of Bacteroidia bacterium. GTDB lineage: Bacteria > Bacteroidota > Bacteroidia > J057 > J057 > JAAFHL01. The sequence continues at coordinate 4,414 of JAIBAH010000137.1, forward strand.
CCTCCTCCCCAAACCCTGAGCAAATTGATATTGGCCTGTTTGGCAGACAACAGTAACCGAAGGTAATCTTCCCTTTTTACCTCAGTCGGAAAACTATGGGCAGGAATCCAGTTGGCCCCTTTGATAAAAACCGGTTTTCCGTTCAGCGTAAGGTAAAAACTTTTTCCTTTACTGTCTGCTTCCTGTACTAATTGGGATTGCTGAATACCGATTTTCAGTTCCTTACGACAAAAAACGATTCTTTTTCCGGATTCGGTATTGCTTTCGAGGGTTGCTGTAAGGGGAATTAAGACCGGCTTTTCCGGCTGCCATACTTCAGGATTCTGTATCTCAAAAGTGAAATTTCCGGTTACCGGTGGATTTCCGGGGCTAAGGGACTGAGAATACAGCACCTTCCCTTTTTCATCCCGAAGATAAAACAGCGTTTCCGGATAGCGGTTTTTTTCAGGGAAAATACAGGAAAATTCTCCTTTCATGAGGGCTTTCTCAGGGCTTAGTTTCTGGGTATGAATAAAAAGTGTATCTATTTGAGGCTGAGTTTGAAAATCAAGGTAAACATTTTTCCAGATACCTGCCGTTACAAATCTTGGGCCCCAATCCCAGCCGTACTGATATTGTGCCTTGCGGGTAAATACCTTTTCTTCTCCGGGCAAAGTATGAGGCAGTTGTTTTCTCAGGGCAAATCCCGAGTCCGAGGCGGAATAAAAGCGGACACTGAGTTCATTTTCGCCTGCTTTCAAAAGGCTTCCAACGGGGGCTTTCCATGTCCTGAACATATTATTCACCTCCAGCAGGGGACTTCCGTTCAGCGTTACCTTAGCATAAGTATCCAATCCTTCGAATACGAGTACCGGATTGTATTCCTGAATTTCAGACGGTTCCCGGGGAATACGGAAAGTGGCTTTGTATTCCCAGTCTTCTTTTTCTATCCACTGAATCTTTTTCTCGTTGTCTCCGGCAAAAGGGTCAGGAATCATATTATTTTTCCACAAATCTGTATGTACAGTCCCCGGAACGGTAGCCGGCTTCCACTCCTTCTCCCCTACCCTTCTGAATTTCCAGTTTGTCCGGGTAAAATTATTTTGCGTAACGGCACTTGTCAGGTAAAAACGCTCCGGCTGAGCCTGTACTTTTCCGCACAGGCATACGATTGCACTCCAGAAAATCCACCATGCTTTTGTCATATTGCTGATTTTATTCATTTTTGATTATTCTCTGCAAAGAAAGCAGATTTTCAGAAAAGACTGGCAGTTTTTGCCTGACTTATACAAAAAAGTAATTTTATGGCTGTCTTAAACCCCTTCACAGAAAGAAAACAGAACCACCGTATAAACCGAATGAAAAGCCCGGCTGAATACAATTCTCTGAGGGAAACCGGATTTTTTTATGCTGTATTTAGCAGAAAAAGAGAAATTCTTGTATTCAAAACAAATTTTTGTATTGTCAGAACAAATTTTCTTCCTACCTTTGCCGGAATTTTAAAAAAAACAAACTCTATTTTAAGCATGAAAAAAGTATATTTAGTGTTGAGTATTGTAGTGGTAGCACTCATTTCCTCCTGCGGTTCAGGAGTAACAGGCGGAGGTTCCATGAAATCCTTTGAAGACAGTCTCTCCTACGTTTTGGGAGCAGATTTCGGGAGACAGATGATGGATACCAAAAAAAATCTCGAAGAAAAAGGCAAATTGAATTTTAATATGGATCTGGTATTACAGGGATTTTCTGACTCCAAAGATACCACCAAACTGAAATTTACCCCTGATCAAACCAAAGGAATCATTACCCGTTTCAACGAGACGATGAAGAAAAAACAACAGGAAGCAGATGCAGAGAAAAAGGGGCTTTCTGACAAATTCCTCGAGGAAAATAAAACCAAAGAAGGCGTAAAAACCACCGCAAGCGGACTTCAGTACAAAGTAATCAGCAGCGGAGCCGGTGGAGCTTCTCCTGCAATTTCAGATACTGTAACGGTTCACTACACCGGAACTTTACTCAACGGAGAAAAATTTGATTCTTCCATTGACAGAGGACAACCCGCAAAATTCCTGCTCGGCAACGTAATCAAAGGATGGCAGGAAGGACTTCAGCTGATGAAACCGGGGGATAAATATATATTGTATATCCCTTCTGATTTAGGCTACGGCCCGATGGGAGATGGCTCCGGCAGAATCGGTGGAAATGAAATGCTTATCTTTGATGTGGAGCTAATCGGTTTCAAAAAAGGAAAAGCAGGTGCAGCAGCCCCTAAGGCTCCGGCAATGAAATAAACAGAGAGAAACCCGTTTTTCTACTCGGTCTCCTCTCCGTCAACATAATTTATCCTCATAAAAAAAGGTTTCTGAGTTTCAGAAACCTTTTTTTATGCTTTTTTTATTTTGGTTTATAAAAATCTGCATAAATTATTTACTTTTGTAGCAATGTTTGATTTAGAAAAATCAGTAGATGGGATTTTCTATCAAACCTATATTAGATTAGGATAATGATTTACAATTAATCAATAAATGGTATGGGGTATTTACAGAAATCAAAAAAAAATAACTTGCTTGACTACAATTTTATTCTGAAGTCATTGGTTTGCGTTCACTGGTTTATTTTTGCTTCTGCGTTTTCCGTTTTTGGTCAGCAGAACAATCTTCCAGAAGATTTCCCGAAAATGAGGGACACCGGAAACAAAGACTCCGATGCAAAGACGTATGCGAAGGAAAAGGAAGAATGGATTCAGCAGTCTCCGAAAGAATACCAGAGTATTGGAGGCAAACTACCGAATGAGGTAGCTATTGAAAAAACGGAAGTACTTACAAATGCTCCCTCTATTCCAACGATTGCAGCCCCTACGACTGACGAACCCCTTCCACTAAACCGAAGCGGGGTAACGCAAACAGCCATACCAATCGTCCCTCCTCACTATCCAATCGCTCGCAATACCGGAAATATAGCCGCTGATGCAGAAGCCGATATTCAAGCAAAAATGAAATGGATACAGCAGTACCCGGAGGAATATAAGGAAATGGGTGGGAATCCGGAAGAGATTAAAGGGGATATAACTACAGTTAATAGTACAATGGAAACTATCCCTACTAATTCATTGACTAAATTCAATGCTGTAAAAAGATATTATCTTGAATTCGCCGAAGCTCTACCATTAAAAACAGAGATAGCTCCATTTAAAACCTCTCAAGAAACTCAACTACTCAAAGAGGATTTTCCAGAGAGAACTACACTTCTGGAATTCGGAGAAAATAATTCTATCAGATTATCCGGTCAGTTAATTGATTTCAGGGCTGTAGAGAAGAAATCCGGATTGGAGGTAGAATGGTACAATGAGAATACAGAATGTCTAACTTGTTCAAAAACCTTATATCTAACTATTGAAAGCGAATTAGCCAATCAAATAACCTATTTATTAAAAAGTGAAGATGAAAATGCTGATTTTATTTATCGTTTAACCTTTCAATTATATTAAATTCAGGTAAAATATTTTAAAATTTTTACAATAAATCTTAGAGATATTGAACAACTTGATATATGAAAAAAAAATTAATTTTAAGCTATATTATTTCATTTACATACATTTTCGCATTTTCACAAAACGCTAATGTGAGTTATGAAGTAAGGGTAAGTTCTATTTTTAGCAGTGACGGTTCTTCAATTAGTGGATCATCCTGTTGGGAAACAAGCAATGAGGAATATACAGCGAATGTAAGAATTGATGGGCCTACTGTAGGTACTAATTTTTGTTTACAGGACGGAGGCGCTGGCTCCTCTTCTACATATGGCGGGGGTACAGTTTTAAGAAACTCGACAGATGTAGCCACAACGCTATTCACTGTGGTATATGACATTTTTGAGGATGATACTTCTCCAAGGTGCACTTTTAATAGTGGGGATGATTGCCGGGCTGTTGGTAATTATAATATTGCTTTTGTAAATAGTTATTCACCTACTGCTGCAAATACATATACAAACTTTACTGACAATCAGGTATATAACGCTGGGAGTTCTCAACATAGAATCAGATTAGATAACAGCTGGCGATACTCCGGCACAGCGAACGCCATTTCCCCTACCTGTCAGCAGCAGTCCGTTGGCTATTCTTCGGGCGGAATCCGGTCATGGTCTGTTTTCCTTACTGCCGGACGTACCTATCGCTTTGGGACTTGTGGGGCGGGCATTGATACCTACATCCGGATTTATAGTTCCAACGGGTATACTAATGTTGCCAATTTCGATGATAATGGTCCGCTTTGCAGTGGCACAGCCGCCTCAGGAGATTATACACCTCCAAGCAGCGGGTGGTATTATATAGAAGTTGCACAATTTAGCAGAAATGCGCTTTCTGCAAGTGGGACTTTAACCTATGAAGATATTACGCCGGCTCCCGGTAATCCTGCTGTATTTGGAAATGGTACCTGGAATGTATATGGTTATAACGGTGGGAATATTAATCTTACCGGAGAATATGCCGGGTTCTATACCGAAAGTAATCTTTCCTATAATTCCACCAACCGATGGGGTACAAACGGTTCTCCTTCGGACGCTTCCGGATGGCAGGGATGTTATGTTCCGATAGATAATCATGTAGTCGTTTCCAAAAGAACCAACTTCACCTGCGGAATCTATCAGCTGGATATTCCCCTTCATGATGATGATATCAGGGTATATGTAAACGGAACACTGGTATTCAGCCATGAGCCGGGCTGTTGCGATGTGCATACTAATATCTGGACAGGCTATCTTACCGCTAGTTCTACAATTGAGGTACGGCATCTGGAAGGAGGCGGAGGTTCCAATCAGGGTCTTACCCTTACCACAGTAACTTCTGCCCTTAACGGAGGTTCTGTCAATTCGGGCGGAGCTACCTCTGTTAGTATTTGTGCAGGCACGGATTTAGGAGCTTTTACCAATGTAACCTCTCCTGGCGGGGGTACTATCGGGGTAACCAATGGTTCACCTGCCGCTCCTGTATATCAGTGGGAACAATCTCCCAATGGTTCTACAGGGTGGGTAAACGTAACGGGAGGCTCCGGTGCAAATACGGTTGCTTATGACCCTCCCGCAATTTCAACCCTCACCTATTACAGAAGAAAAGTAACTGACGCATGTGGTACTGTGGCTTATTCCAACAGCATTCAGGTTTCTATAACGCCTCCTCAGTCCAATGATAATTGTGCAAGTGCTGTCGCTTTATGCCGGGGGTATAATTCTGTTTCTTTTAATAATATTTGCGCCACAGGCTCTGGTACAGGACCCGGAGGCACCCCCTATTCCGCAGATGTGTGGTACTCCTATAATCCCCCTGTAACCGGCAGTTACACGATTGCAACCTGCGGTACCGCATTCGACACCTATCTCGAAGTGCTTGATGGATGCGCGGGTACGGTTTTAGCGTATAACGATGATAATTGCGGACTTCAATCTTCTCTAACGGTTACACTGAATGCCGGCACTACTTATTTTATCCGGGTGGCAGGTTATAACTCGTCCTTTTCCAATACAGGAACCGGTACACTTACTGTTTCCCCTCCCACCACAGGTCTTTCTTATGGGAGTAATACATGGAATATCCATACCTTTAACGGCTATAATCTTACTACCTATGCCGGTATTGCCACGAATACTACAACTTCGGAATTTAATCTTGGGGCTTTCGGTATGGGTGTCACAGCCAATCCCTCTGTTTTAGCGGGTTATATTGGTTGTAATCCCGGCAATGACAACTGGTCAATCTCCGCAAGAAGACAAGGTTTCCCCTGTGCTACCTATAATGTGAATCTTATCGGGCACGATGATGAATATATATTAAATATTGACAATAATGGAGACGGCACTGTTGATTTCAGCAGTACCGCAGGATGCTGTAATATCGGACTCGGAACAAAATGGACAGGAATTCTCAATGCTTCTTCCAGAGTTGAAATAATCCTGAAAGAAGGTGGCGGTGATGCATATATAGATATTGACTTTGTCGTAATTTCCTCTGCATTATCCAGTGGAGGAACGATTGGAGGAGCCGCGGTTCTTACTCAGTGTGACGGAGGAAACCCGGCACTCTTCACTGTTTCCGGGATTACAGGAGGGGTTGGAACCCTTACATATCAATGGGAGGAGCAGGTCAACTGTACAGGAGCCTGGAATCCGATTTCGGGACAAACTACCTTGTCTTATGATCCTCCTGTACTTAACTTACCGCTAACTTCCATGTGCTACCGCCTCAGAACCACGGATCAGTGCGGAACAATTGTATATTCTTCTACCAAAACCATTAATATTGTACCTGACCCGGTTTCTCAAACGATTAATGCAAATCCGGTTTCCGGAACAAGCATCTGTGTTGGCTCAGGGGTATCTGCTACTTTTAGTGGAGGCAGTGGAGGTACTGGCACAGTTGCTGATGTTTATGAATTCAGTACTAATGGCGGTACTTCATGGGCTACTTATACGCCAGGAACTACTATCACTGCTACGGCAGGGATGGTGGGTACAAATATGATTCAAATCCGAACGCAAAGGACTGCAACCGGTACCGGTTGTAATAATGGAGCGGTAAATACAGCGATATGGACAGTGGTTCCTTCTTTGGTACTCACACCCGGAGGCACAAATACATCATGTAACGGTGGAAACAACGGTACGGCTTCTGTTTCGGCCAGTGGCGGGACCGGAACTTATACTTATTCCTGGTATTCAGGTGGTAGTGGCAGCAGTATCAGCAGTCTTGTTGCAGGAACTTACACTGTACTTGTCACAAGTGGACCGTGT
>JAIBAH010000019.1 GCA_019695295.1 Bacteroidia bacterium
TAATACACTTACGTTTACTCCCGATGTCGGAATGATAAACGGATTCATCAATCTTTGGGATAGCAGTTATTTTCTTATTCAGGAATATAAATTATACGATTACCACGTTCAAAACGGCAAGAAATAAAGATTTGTTGCAGCATTCTCTTTTTTGCTCACGTCTTAAATATAAAACGAATCTATGAAAAAGAGAATGAGTGTGTTCATGCTGATGGTTGCGCTGGTGACGGGGGCTTGCTGTAACCGGCACATAGAACCGGAACCAATATTTACAGCGGAGGACTTTCCACTAAAGGTGGGGAATTGGTGGAGGTATAGAGTTACTGATTCCTTAAATAATACGGTGGATACCTTATTTATGCGGATAGATAGCATGAAAATAATGAATGATGAAAAACATTATTTTATCAATACAATTCAAGGCAGCCAAATTGGAGGCGGAACTTTTATTGTGTTTTCCGATACATTGATAATTTATGAACCTTCTCAAAACTATAATTTTCCAATCTTCACATTAAGATTTCCTTTTGGGGTAGATTCTTTTTATATTAACCGAATCTATGGTAAAAGGGATACCCTTAATATTTTATCCTACGAAAAGGAATATCAACTATTCGGCAAAAAATACCCCGCCTTTCATATAACAAGTAGTATGTGGTTAATTAATATAGCGGGAAGAGCTACCAATGATATGAGAATTTCACCTAAGATTGGGATTATCAGCAATGATAATTATTTCGACCACCAAGCGGGTACGCAGGATATAAAATTAGAATTAATAGAATATCATATAGAATAAAAATACATGAAAATCAAGGGTTTTCTATTTTATTTTTCTTCTGTTAAGTGAGGCCTTCGGTTTAACACCTAACGGAACGGAATCCGGTTCGCAGGATTACAATGCCAGGATTAATTCACTTTTATTTTTCCGAAATATCCATTCATTGTCAGGTCTTCACATTGAGAAAGACTGAAAATCATATAATAAGAACCCGGACTATCGGGCATTTTCAGGGTAAAATCTGTCGTTAAGGTATCCTTTAATACAAAATCCAGGGGAGCAGATGATTTTTGGGTGGAGAGTACCCTGTCGCCTTTCAGTAAAGTACAGGTCAGATACGGCATGCAATCGGGATTACTCCGGAAATCTACCGGAAATCCGTACTCATTTTTTATTTTTACCGGAATGATTTTCTCCTCCCCTGTACGCCACTGAACCCCTTCCGTTTCAGGATAGAGGGAAACCTTTCCAAAAGACCGGAAGTTTTCCATCCACTTATAATAAAAGGTATGTCCGTTTTGGGCACGAAACTTTGTCACTCCGTTTTTGTCCCAACCGATACAATAAAGGACTTTTTTGCCCTGAAGGGAATTTTCTATCTCCGAAAAGTCATACTGAGTACGGTGATAGGCAAGGTTGGACGCAGCCCAGGTTGGCTTACCGCTGTAGAACATATATTTGGAGGGAAGCTGATAGGAATTGGCAAAAACCACCGGGTTTCCCTGCGCAAGAGAATCCACCTGTTTTGCCCAGGTTTTCCAGCCATGAAATTCGATTGGGGTGGAAAGCGGAAAAGGGAGAAAATTCCATACCAGAAATACCCGGAATATCCCGAACAGCACAAAGGAAGGAATCGCCAGGCGATAAAACCATTTTTGCAAAACGGCATTTTCTTTCAGGTAAAAATAACTGAGAAGCGTCATCGGAACCAAAGCACTTGCAGCCCAGTTGGCTTCGATATGAGTCTGAAAACTCAGAAGCAACAGAAACAGCAGGATTCCTCCAAAACAATATTTCAGGGCTCTTTCCCATTCAGTCAGGGCTTTGTACTTTATGCCTGAATACATCAGCAGCCAGCCCGCCAACGGTCCCGTAACCAGGAGTATTCCCCCGACATAATTGGTCAGGCGGGAAAAATCGAAGGGAGCCTTGGCTCTGTACAGAAGGTGAAATTTCAACGAAGAATAATCGTGCTGATGCATCCATATCCAATGCGGGAGGAAAAGCAAAAAAGCCACGGCAAATACTCCCCAGAAAGATTTCCGGAAAAACAATTTCGGGAAAGAAAGCACCGCAAAAAAGACGGGCATTCCTCCGTGATATTTACTGTAAAGCAATCCTGCAATGACCAAACCCAGTACAAGAGCGTTTTTCAGATTATCATTTTCCAGATAATATTTCAGCGCAAGTAAAAAGCAGGCAGTAAAAAAGAAAAAGGGAGAATCCGGAACTGCCAGCAATCCGCTTATGTGTGTAATAAACATCGAAAACAGGATAGAAAAAAACAAAACCGGGTTTTCCTCTCCGCTCATTTTGTATATCAGTCCGATTCCCGCTGTATTTAAGATTACGGTAAAAAACCTGACCCCCAGCTCATTGGGGAATAAGGAATACCCCGCCTTAATCATCAATGCGATTGCGGGAGGATGATCATGATAGCCTAATGCTAAGTTTCGGGAATAAAACCAGTAGTAAGCCTCATCATGAAAAAGCTCGGTAAAAAAAGCCTGAATGAGGTTGAGACAAAACCATACACCCATTATAAAATAAGGAGAACGAAAAAATGACGGAGCGACAAGTCTCTGCATACGATTAGTTTTTCATCGTTAGGCGAATTAACTCCGACAAAGAGATTGAACTTCCGTGCTCCTTTACAAGGGCATTGATTTTGGTTTCGACCAGCGCCTTGTTGAAGCCCATATTCACAAGGGCAGCCATCGCTTCTTTCCTGAGCGTGTCTTCGGCGGAGGAAGAAATTACTGCTTCCTTTACCTCAACCCCGCCAATGTCTGCAGGGATTTTATCTCTGAGTTCCAGAATGATTCTCTCGGCAGTTTTGGCGCCGATTCCTTTTATGGCTTTCAGCAGATTGGTTTTTTGCAGCCGGATTGCTTCCCCGATTTCAGCGGGAGACATAGCGGATAGCATCATGAGTGCGGTATTTGCCCCCACTCCGGAAACGCTGATGAGCAACTCAAAAATGGATTTCTCTTTCAGTTCGGCAAAACCATACAAAGTATGTGCGTCCTCCTTGATTTGCAGAAAGGTATGGATTTTTACCTGCGTTTTATTCTGAATCTGATTGTAAGTGTACAATGAGATTTTAATCAAATACCCTACTCCTCCGCAATCCACAATAATATAGGAAGGCGTTTTCTCTGAAAGGTTTCCCTGAATATATGCAATCATAATAATGAATTATCTGAGAAAAAACAGAATTAAATCGTTTGTGGTTTTACAGGCGTTTTTCTCAGCATGAGATAAATCCCGGCCAATGCAAGCGGAAGGCTCAGTAATTGCCCCATCGTAAGGGGAAAGCCTTCGGTAACGGCAGAATTGTTTTGTTTGAAAAACTCCAGCAGGAAGCGGGTTCCAAACATACCCGTAAGAAACATCCCCCCCAGAAATCCGGTTTTGTGTTTCATTCTGGGATATAAAATATAGAGGGCAATTCCCAGTATAATATAGGCAAAGGCTTCATATAGCTGAATCGGGTGACGGGGTTGATCATCTACCCGCCTGAAGATAAAAGCCCAGGGTACATCTGTTACTCTTCCTACAATCTCGGAATTCATCAGATTGCCGAACCGTACACACGAAGCACCCAGACTGATTCCGCTCCCGATAATATCCCCCAAAGCGACAAAAGGCATTTTCATCACGCGTACAGAGTAAGTCCACATAATTGCGATGAGCACAAAGGTGGCACCGTGGCTTGCAAGCCCCCCTTTCCAGATTTTGGGGATTTCGGAAGGATGAGAGAAATAATATTCAGGCTCATAAAATAATACCTCACCCAGACGGGCACCGACAATAGCCCCCACGAGGCAGTAAAGCCAAAGCGTTTGCAGGTGTCCGATATCTATTTTTTCTTTTTTAAAAATCAGGTAAGCAACCCCGTAGGCAATCCAGATTGCCGCAACAAACAAAAAACTGTACCACCGGAAATCCTTGCCGGCAAAATGAAATGCAGCAAAATCTGCGTCCCAGGTAATATAATTCAAAATCATTTCCATGTAGCAAAGGTATGATTTTTTTTTTAGTCGTACACAAAGGACATAAAATTTTGCTGAAAATCCTCCGTCCTGCTGAAAGGGGCGACTATTTTTAATCCTGAAGCGCATTGAGAAAAAAATATTTGAAGCTTTTTCGGATTTTATTAAAAAAATTATGAGATTATTTTATCCCGGATAAAAAATAAAAGTAAAAACATATATTTTTTACAAACAACTCATTTTCAATATATTGATTCTTTTTATTTAAAAAATAAGAAAAAAATAACGATTCATTTATAACATTCTGCATCAGGGCTTAAGGGGTGATTTTCAATAATTATAGATAAAAAAGCAGATAGAATAAAAAAAAATTTTTTGTATTCGGAAGAAACTGCTAATTTTGCAGTCCGTTTAGAAAAATGATAATTAAGTATTTAATAAATAAAGTATTAAGAAAGTGACAAAAGCAGAAGTAATTGCGGAAATCGCACAAAAAACAGGACTGGAGAAAGCAGACGTGTCCACTGCACTGGAAGCATTTTTCACCGTAGTAAAAAATCAACTATCTACAGGAGAAAACATTTATGTAAGGGGTTTTGGTAGTTTTGTGGTAAAGCGCAGAGCAGAGAAGGTTGGCCGTATCATCTCTAAAAAACAATCTATCGTAATTCCTGAGCATTCTATTCCAAGTTTCAAGCCCGCTAAAGTATTTATGGAAAAAGTACGCACTGCACCTGTTGGAGCGGACAATTCCGGGGATATGGATTAATTCTCAAATTTATGCAATCAAACCGGGGTGCTATACTAAGAGGAGGAGTCATTGCGGGAGGGATACTATTATTTTCAGTTCTTTTTTTTTCGGACAAAACCCATCTTACGGGAAAAAATCAGACTCTGGAGTCTGAGCAATCCCAGAAAGGAAATGTCAGTTTACCTGCCCTTGCGCCGGATGAGAAAACGGACAAGTGGATAAAAATAGTAGAAGAAGAAAAAGGGAAAGTAAATACTGCGATACTGGACTCGCTGGTAAATCACCTTGTGTCTCGCCGCCGGTTTGATTATGCTTTGAAATATGCCGAGATGAAAATGAGTACGGATAGTTCTGTAAAAGTACAGCAACAGGCCGGAGAACTTGCACTGAATGCCGCTAAAATGGAAACAATTGCAAAAGACTCCGTACTTTCAGGGCAGTTTTCTCAAAAAAGCATTACCTATCTGGAAAAAGTCCTGAGCAAAGATTCTCTGAATGAGAAAGCTTTGATTTCGCTGGGAATGGCCTATCTGGCCTCAGGCAAACCAGAAAACAGTATGCGCGGCATTCTTACAATCCGGAAAGTGACTGAAATCAATCCGGAAAATGTAGAAGCTCAGTTTCAGCTTGGATTACGTTCCCTTCAAACGGGACAATATGAAAAAGCGGAAGCCCGATTTGCAAAAGTGGTGAGTATCGAACCCGAAAACTGGGAAGCGAAATATCATCTCGGAATTGCAAAATCAGAATCAGGCAAAAAAGAGGAGGCCATAAAACTATGGCAGGAAGTAGAAAAAGGGACGAAAGATGCCGAACTAAAACAGAAAGTTAAACTATTGTTAAATCCATAATACAGGAGGTAAAAAATTATGCCTTGCGGTAAAAAAAGAAAACGCCATAAAATTGCTACGCACAAGCGTAAGAAACGTCTGAGAAAAAACAGACATAAGAAGAAGAAATAAGAGCGGTTGCCTTATGCATCCTTTAATGTGTGCAGGTAACGAATGACCTTTGCCGATTCGGATACTTGTATTCGTTTCGGCTATACTTGTTATTATTTAACAGGGAAGACAAATTTGTGTAAAATCTTGAATGTAAAATGCGCACCGTTTTAATATTTCTTAGAAACGAAGGGATTCTGTTTTATAAGAAATGTTGGAAAAAGGTGTACTTATCGCTTATCAAATGTTGAACGAATTAGTTGTAAGCAAAAATGAGGATAAGCTTAGAATAGCCATCTTACAGGATAAAGCACTTGTTGAACTTCACCACGAACCGGTTTCGGATTCATTTGCAGTAGGAGATATCTTTCTTGCAAAAGTTAAAAAACTAAATCCGGGACTCAATGCGGCGTTTGTAGATATAGGTTATGAAAAAGACTCTTTTCTGCATTATTTTGATTTGGGACCTCAGGTAAAAACTGCCATCAGATATGTAAAGTCCATTCAGGAGTCTCAAAAAGCAAATTTGAAATTATTGGGGAGTCTTCCTCCTTTGCCGGATATAGATAAAAATGGCAAAATGGAAGAGGTACTCAAACCCGGTAATAGTATTATCGTTCAGATTGTAAAAGAGCCTATCTCTACAAAAGGGCACAGGTTGTCAGGTGAAATTTCATTACCCGGACAATATGTAGTATTAGTTCCTTTCTCAGATACGGTTTCGGTTTCTAAAAAAATCGCTTCCGCAGAGGAAAGAAAAAGACTCAAACTGCTCGCAGATAGCTTACACCCCAAAGGCTTTGGGGTTATTGTAAGGACAGCGGCCGAAGGAAAAGACAAAGAGGCTATCCACAGGGACATAGACAATATCTATACCCGATGGGTGAATATGGCTCAGAATCTTACCACTGCCAAAGCCCCTTTCAAAATTTTAAGCGAGCAGGACCGGACTACAAGCATCCTGCGTGATATGCTCAGTCAGGGTTTTGATACAATTTATGTGGATGATGAGGAGGTGTTTCGGGATATTCAGGATTACCTGCAGGCAAATATGCCTGATTATCTCAAAGTATTAAAAATGCATAAAGGGAAAGCCCCGATTTTTAATACGCTGGGTCTCGAAAAACAAATTAAATCCTCTTTCGGAAAAATTGTATCTATGCCCAACGGAAGCTATCTCGTAGTGGAGCATACCGAAGCAATGCATGTCATTGATGTAAACAGCGGAAGCAAAAACCTCAATAACGCTACCCTCGAGGAGAATGTAATGAAGGTAAATATGGACGCTGCCACTGAAATCGCCCGCCAAATCAGGCTCAGGGATTTAGGAGGAATTATCGTCATTGATTTTATTGACCAACGGAAGCCGGAAAACAAAAAAATACTACTGGATCACCTCAGGGATCAAATGAAATCAGACCGGGCTAAACACGCAATTCTGCCTGTGAGTAAGTTTGGTTTGGTGCAGATTACCCGGCAGAGAGTGCGCCCTCAGTTGGACATTAATGTAACCGAAACTTGTCCTACGTGTAATGGAAGTGGAAAAATACAGGCTTCTATCCTGATTGTAGATGAAATTTCTCACACGATTGATTTTTTAATCCGGCAGAATAAAGAAAAAAGCATGCAACTCTTTGTACATCCATACGTTGCTGCTTACCTTAAGAAAGGGTTCTGGAACAGCTATCAGATGAAATGGTTAAGAAAATACCGTATCTGGATTAAAATCTCGGAAGACTTATCCTTGCCGCTGAGCATGGTCAGGTATATGAACAGCAGAGGCGAAGAAATTAAAATGTAATCCAAAAAAGACTGAATCACAAGAAGGTTCAGTCTTTTTTATTTTTCTGAAAAAATGACGCTGTTTCCTGTATGATTAAGCCTGAAAAAATCAAATTATTGAAAATAAAAAAATTATTAGTATCTTTATCTTTTAATATTTTTGCTTCACGATAATTTACATTCAGGATATGCCCGTTTTTTTTCTCAGTGACTCGTTGTACCTTGACCCCGACCACGAAGCGTTAACGCTTTACAATCAGGCTTTTAAATATGGAGATGGTATCTTTGAAACAATCAGGGTATTCAGAGGAAAACCCATGTTTATGGAAGCGCATTTCGCCCGCCTTTTTACAGGAATGTACTTTCTGAAGTATAATTTTCAGGAAGAAAAATTTCAGGAGAGAATAACAGAAGGGATTTACCGTACGATTGTGGCCGGCAACTTTAATCACGCCCGGCTCAGGGTACAGGTGTTCCGGTATCATCCTTTGCTTCCTCCTGATTTTTTGATTGAAGCCAATCCGATAGAAGATTTTTACTCCTCCCTCAGTACGCATTCCATTACGGATTTCAGACTTTTACCGCTTTTTGCCACGCCTTTGAGTGCGTTCAAGCACAATAACCGCCTCGTGTATCAGATGGCCAATATTCATGCTTCCGAAACCGGATACGATGAAGCCGTTTTATATTACAATCAGCATGTCGCCGAAACTTCCAATATGAATATTTTTATGGTGAAAGACAAAAAAGTATTTACGCCTCCGCTCGCCTGCGGTTGTCTTAATGGAATTATGCGGCTGAAAGTAATTGCGCTTTGCAAAGAGCTGAAAATTCCCGTAAAAGATATGACCTTTACTTCCAAAGCACTCGCAAAAGCCGATGAAATTTTCCTGACAAATGTTGTCCGGGGAATTGCCCCCGTCTGGCGGTACAACGAAGATACCTGGGATACTCAGGCACTTCCCATTACCACTTATCTGAGAAATAACCTCTTTCAGACGATATTAGAAAGTAAATAAGGATGAAAAACCAAAATTCGTTATTACTCACTCCCGGGCCTGTTCCCGTACCGGAAGAAATCTGGAAAGCGATTTCAAGGCCGGTAATTTATCACAGAAATCAGGAGTTTGAACAGGTTATGCTGTCTCTTCAGTCGGGGTTGCAGTATTTGTTTCAGACTACTTCGCTCACCTGTGGAATGATTGGCAGCGGCACTACGGGAATGGAAGCGCTGCTCTACAGCCTGTTCAGGAAAAACGATAAGGTTGTATTCACCAATTTCGGGAAATTCAGTGAAAGGTGGGTGGACTATGCTCAGCTATCCGGACTTCACACCCTTAGTATCAATGCCGAATGGGGAAATACAATACCGGTTCAGGCTGTAATCCAGTGTCTGGAAGAAAATCCGGATACGACCGGCCTTGTACTGACGCATTGCGAAACCTCCTCAGGGGTTTTGCTGGATATTGAAGAAATCGCCCTGAACGTAAAAAAAAGGTTTCCCGGAGTACTGATTGTAGTGGACGGAATCAGCTCGGTGGGGGCTACGCCTTTTTATTTTGACGAATGGCAGGCAGACGCAGCGGTGGTGGCTTCTCAGAAATCGCTCAGAAATCCGGCAGGTACAGTGTATTTTGCACTGAGTGAGCCTGCACTTGACCGCCTTCGACCTACTCACAGCGCAGATTGTATGAACCTCATGAATTATACGGAAAGTGCCAAAAAGCGGAGTTTTCCTTATTCTCCTCCGGTAAATTTGTTTTATGGAGTCATTGCTTCTCTGGAAAGCGTACGGCAAAAGACGCTTCCGTTTATATGGAATGAAGTACACGCTAATGCAAAGCATTTCCGTACGGAAATTAAAACGGCAGGATGGACAACCTTCGGAGAATCCCCTTCCGATACCCTAACCGCAATCACCTCCGCTACTCATTCTGTACCGGAAACCAAAAAAAGACTGTACGATTCGGGCTTCGTTGTTTCCGGCGGACAGGACAGGCTCAAGGGTAAAATCCTCAGGATAGCACATTATAATCCGATTTTTGCTGAGGATTTGGAAAAAATCAGGGCAATCCTCTCCGGTACTCAGTAAAAAAGATTTTTCAGGGGATTACCGGCCTATCTGTTTTCTCTTCTTTTCCTGCTCCCAGATTTTCAACTGCTCCTCTTTGGAGAGAATACGCCCGTCCGGCTGAACATAAGGCTCTACCGTCATCATCCAGTGCTTAAACCTTTTGTGCTCAAAGGCATATTTTCTTGCGGTTTCTTCCTTCTGATTAAAAAGACGGTACACAAATCCCTTTTTTCTTTTTTCCTGATCGTGTTTTTTCCCGAGAATTTCCTCCTCCTCTACCGGCTGGTCTTTTCCTTTCCAGAATAATTCAAAGGCTTTTTTTGCTTCAAAATAATTTACTTCCGGATTTTTTATCATTTCTATCCATACAGGATGCTTCATCATATACTTTTCAGTATAGGGTTTGGAGTTTTGTGCCTGAAGCCAGAAGCTAAATAAGATAAGTCCGGAAAAAAGAATCCCTTTATTCATATATTTATCTGTTAAAAAAAGAAATACTGACGAGTAAAAAGAGGATTAAAAGTTCAGTCTGACTCCCAGATTGATTCCAATGCTGCTAAACTGACTTACGAGTCTCAAATCTTCTTTGGACTTCTGAAATCCAGGCGCATTTGGGTCATAATCCCCGAAGGAATTCTGAAAAGAGCCGGGGTTATATTCCATATTATTACTCTGTGCGTTAAGTTCATCAAAATACAAAGTTTCCTTTTCGTAAGGCGTTTTGGTGCTCAGGCGGTCATTTCCGTTTTCTGAGTATTGAACGAGTTGGGTACGGTCGGCACCCACGGAGAGTGCCTGATGGGCCACTTCTGCAAATACTCCCAGCTTCCGGATATTATACTGTACCCCGATTGCCGACTGATATCCAAGGGTTAAGCGGCCTTTTGTCTCGAGTCGCTGTACAATCACGCTGTCATCTTTCAGATAAAAAGGTGGTCCCTGCATCGGAACCGGTACATCGAAAGTTTGTGAAACATTGGTAATGGTTTTTCCCCCTACAGGCATCATCAGCCCAAAGCGGGCATAAGGTACCCATTTTTTATCCGCATTTCCATGCACAACGAGAGAAGGAGTAACCCGGATCTGGCGGGTATTCCGGGCAAGGGTTACGGAGACATACGACTTAATATCAGGGTTATTGGCATCACCGGGGTCTAATACAACCGTAGCGCTGCCTTTTACATTTGCGCCGGAAAGGTAATGTACTCCCAGTTCAAAGTCCAGATTATCGCAGAGTTTAGCCCCTACCGCTCCACCAATCTGAAGGCCTCCGCCCAGGGTAGTGATATTGACTTTATCGATACTTTTTGCCACAGTATCGGGAAGAAGTTGTTTGATTTGTGTGAAATCTCTGATAGAAGAGGCTTCTTTCGTTGCAGGCATTCCGTATCCGCCATGTAAACGAACATAAAAACGCTGACCATACGAAAAATGCAAACCTGTCAGGAGTATAACGAAGAATAGTAATCCTTTTTTCATAAAAAAATCTGAGTTTTGAGTTTTATATTGGTTACAAATGTAAAGAAAAAAGCGTATTGATAAATCAAAAAATCAATATCCGTTATTTTTTATCAGAAGTCGTATCCTGTTTTTTACTTTTTGAGTTGCCAGCACCAAACACTCCCGGCTTCGGGGTCACTGATTTCCTCCACAAATTCCATCCCACACTTTCTGAGTACGGATACAGACGCATTTTCTTCGGCAAGGGTATGAGCCTGAATCGTGACGACATCGGGAAAAGTCAGTGCGTGCCGGATGAGTGCTTTTGCCATCTCCTGCGCAAATCCCCTTCCCCGGAATTCCTGTGCGGTTTCGTATCCTATTTCGACTTTTCCGTTTTCATCGGGTTTTCCGTGATATCCCCCTGAGCCGATTAAGACATTTCCGTCTTTCAGGATTGAGAGGTAAGTCCACCAGTTTTTTTCATCCGATTCTTTTAGCCGCTCTTTTACATATCCAAACTCTCTTTCCCCAAACTCTGTCCAGTGGTCGGGGACATTCAGATTCAGCAGATTGCGGATTGCGGCATTCCCGTTCAGCAGCGCCTCCATGATTTCAGTATCGCAGGCGAGTAAATGCGTTCTTTCGGTTTCTATATAAAATCTCATTCTTGTTTTATTTCCCTTCAAAGGTAAAAAAATAGCGTGAAAGCATAAAAACAAAAACTGCAAAAAGCTAAAAAATGTGAAAAATATATATCTTTACGGGGCTTTTCACCAGAAAGATCGCTTTGATACTGTATGATAATTGCATTGGATGTGTATTACTATCCCCATAATGCCAAAGTGGTAGGGGTAGCGTTTGAGCAATGGGAAGCGGATACTCCTTTGGCAGTTTATACTGAGGTAGTGGAGACCGTCACAGAGTATATTCCGGGAGAATTCTACAAAAGAGAACTTCCCTGCCTTCTGGCTCTGCTTCGCCTGACAGATTTGAGCGGTGTTTCGTGCATCATCATAGACGGTTATGTACATCTCGCAGAGGACAGACCGGGATTGGGGGCTTATCTTTATGCTGCGCTGGAAGAAAAAATTCCTGTAATCGGAGTGGCAAAAACTGCTTTTCACGGGGAAAATCCGAAGGTAATTCCGGTAAAAAGAGGGGAGAGTCAGAATCCGCTGCGGGTCACTGCTATCGGAATGGAAACGGAAACTGCGGCAACCTGCATACAAAAGATGGCGGGGGAGCACAGAATTCCCACTTTGCTGAAATTACTGGACCAATATACAAAGTCCGAAAAAAATGTGTGAGGCTACTTGTTTTCCTGAGCCGACTTTTCTTTTTTCTCTTTGAGATACTGAGTGAGCCAAACGTGATATTCGTCGGCATTCCTTTGATGACCGGCAGCGTCTTTGGCAAAATTATGGTGGCCGCTCAGGTCAGGTCTTGCGCAGAAATACATATATTCATGCTCTTCCGCATTCAGCACTGCATCAATAGACGGAATCGAAGGGGTACAAATCGGTCCCGGAGGTAGCCCTGTATTGATATAGGTATTATAGGGGCTTGGGGTCTGAGTATGCGCATTGGTGATTCGTCTCAGGCTGAAATCGCCTACTGCGTACTTTACCGTCGGGTCGGCTCCCAGCGTCCAGTTTTTCTTTAAACGGTTGAGATATACGCCTGCAATCCGCTCTTTTTCGTCATTCTGATTGGTCTCTTCCTCTACAATGGATGCTACTGTCATCACCTCAATTCTGGAGAGTCCGAGTTTTTCCCGTTTTTTCTCCCTGTCTTCATTCCAGAATTTATTGTACTCGGACTTCATTCGGTTGAAGAAATCACGAGTGGTGGTATTCCAGTTGATGGCATAGGTATTAGGGATAAAAAAAGCAATAGCGGTATTGGCATTTACGCCGGATTCTCTCAGAAAAGCGTCATCGCTGAGGAGTTTTCCGATTTCATCTCCCTTGAATTCAAATTTCCCTTTTACGCTTGAAACGATATCTCCCGGCAACCGGAATTTCAGGAAAGTATATTTGATGGGATCCTGAGAGCCGGAACGCAGTTTTGCGACGAGCTGCCGGTTGGTCATGCCGGCTTTGATGATGTATCTTCCGGGTTTTACCTTGGAGGGATACTCCATTTGCTTGGCTATCCAGTCAAATGCTTTTACATCTTTCAGGATTTTATCTCTTTTCAGGGTTTCAAATACTTCATCATATCCCACTCCTGTGGGGATTTTCAGGTCATAGTATTCTTTCCCGTCAGGGATGTTTACTCCCGCCTTAAAGATACGGTTATATAAATAATATGCTGTTCCCCCCCCGGCAATCAGGAGTAATGGAAAAACGATTAATATAATTTTTTTTAAACTGGACTTCATCCTTTTTCTAATCGGTTAAATGGTGGAAGTTTCAATAATGAGTGGTTCTGTTTTACCTCTGGATTAATTGTAGTTTTTCAAACGTTAATGTTATGGTATAATATTCTCCTTTGTCTATGACTCTGTCGTTGTCTTTATCAAAGAAAGCAATAAGATAAAGATGGTCAGTTTTTAGTTGGGTAAAAGGATACGGAGTTTGGCGGTATTCATAAATATCCGGTATGTACCAGCGAAGTTTTATTTTCCCGTTCCTGTATTTTTTTATCACTTTGGCGCCTCCTCTTTGATGGTCTTCAGAAGCATAATAGAAATTGTGATTTCCCTCTATCAGAAACAAAGAGTTATAGACATTATTTTCATTGGTTGCCATAGAAGTTCCGTCCGCCAGAACAGGGGTTTCATTTATATCCATTCCCTCTTTCATATACTTGAAATAAAGTTCTTCTGAAGAAGCAACAAAACGGGCATAATGAAATTCCCCCTCATCCTCATTGGATTGTTTAAGGATAAAATCAATATTGAAAGGCTCTCTTTTGAGGGTTACATTGGAATGTACTGAAGTGAGAGGGAAATGTCTGTCTCCCTGAATCAGTTCTACTTCAGATTTAGGCGCTTTTTTTTGTGCGTCGGCTTCAGTGAAAGAGAAACACAGAAAAAGGAGTATAAAAATATATTTTCCGGGATTCATCATTTTTTCTCTTTTAGCATTGTAGCAAGATAAGCCCCGGTCATTGCAGGGAAAGCACAAATCAGTCCGCCGAGTACGGCAGAAATGAGGATTGCATAAATCGGTTGGGGAGACTGAGTAATCAGTTCTGCGATTCTTTTACCGAGAACGGAGCCATTGCCATAATTCTGATAAGCTGCTGCGCCGCCCCATACCAAAAGCCCGGCAATGAATCCCGAGAGAAAGGACAGACCACTGATTTCTTTTTTTCTGCTGGAGAAACTTCTTTTAGGAGATGATACAAAAAAAAACGGGATGATAAAAGCAGGAATACACATTCCCCACCAGGGCAGAAAAAAACTGACCAAAAGAGCAGAAATTGTGATGAGTGTAGTTTTTATTATGAATTTCATTCCCAAAAAGAAAATTAAATTACCTTAATTAGACGGACCTTTACTGTGGAACCAAACCGTAACGCCCTGTCCACGACGTACAGAGTCCTTTTCAGGTACTTGTTTGTAGGCTTTGCCATCTCCGTCGGCGGGGTCCCATTGAGGGTCTATACTTAATCCTGCCATAGAGAGTTTGGAGGCTGCTTCGTTATACTGCATTCCGATTACACTTGGGACTCTGGCAAAAGACTGTATTTTTTCGCCTTCGCCTATAATCAGGGTAATTCCTGTTCCCTGAGGGATATCCGTTCCTTCCTTGATGTCTTTGCCCTCCAATAATGCTCTGAGCACCACGTTTCTTGCGATATCAGGAACTTTCCGGATTTCTTTTACCTGAAGTTTCCAGCTTTCGAGTTTGGCTTTTGCCTGATAGATGGATAAATCTACCACCTTAGGCATTTTTACCATTGGCGGCACGGCTTTGCTGATCGTTAAAAATACCGTACGGTCCGGCTTAACGGTACTTGACGGAGCAGGCTCCTGTTTCAGTACTGTCATGGGAGTAATGTTGGGGAGGTATAAAGAATCTTTCACTGCCATGAGCAGGTCGGCTTCTTTCAGTTTTTTACGGGCTTCATCCAGAGGCATTTTGGATATATCCGGAACAACAACCGATTCGCCGTGGCTTGTATAGGAAGGGAGAAAAACATTAAAGAAAAATACATATCCCAATCCGCCCAGAATCAGGACTGATAATAATGAAATGATAAACTCCTTCGTCTTAAAATATCCAAACATATCTTATTAATTTTAGTGTACCCTTTTCTTCTAACAAATTGTGTGCTGAAAACTGTATCACTTATGAGTAAAAACGCCTGTTCTACGGGGTTATTCCTGAATATCCTGTCCTTCAATCAGCGGAGCTTCCAGTCCTTCAGGCTCTTTTCCGTGAATAAACACATCAATTGGCCATCCCTGCTTTACGGAATCTCCCTGCGGTTTCGGATATTGGTCATAAATCCGGTTATTTCCGGAAGAATTATCATATACAGCATTGATATTCAATCCGGCAACTCCCAGTTTTTCTCTTGCTTCATCAAAAGAAAGTCCGGATACATCGGGTACTTCTACAAATGACTCTTTCAGGCCCTCTCCGATGATGAGGATAATTCCGGAGCCCTGAGGTATTTCTGTCCCCTCTTTGATTTCTTTCCCTTTGTACTGCGCCTTAAGCACTACGTTTTTGGCGATATCCGGTATCCTTTTGATATCCTGCACCTGAAGTTTCCACCCCTCAAGCCTTGCTTTTGCCTGATATACAGATAAATCCACTACTTTAGGCATTTTAACCATAGGTGGAACGGATTTATTGAGGGTAATATACACCGTTCTTCCCGGTTTTACCGTACTTGCGGGAGAGGGATTTTGTTTGATTACCGTCAGCGGAGCCACATTGGGCATATAAAGAGAGTCTCTGACTTCTATGTCGAGGCCTGCTCTGTCCAGTTTGTTGATTGCTTCTTTATACCCCAGTTTTTGTACATCCGGCACTACTACGGAAGAGCCGTGTTTGGTATAATTCGGCAAAAAAACATAAAATATAAAGAGGAACCCCAGTATTGCGACTGAAATCAGGCCCAAAAGGGTCAGGAAAAACTCTTTACTTTTAAAATATACCAGCATAATGACTTATATTTAGATACTAAATCAACTTGTTTTTTCTGTTTACTGCCCGAAAAAAGGAAGATTTTTTGAGGTATTGTAATGGTTTCCCTTACCAAAAGTATCATTTTCCCTAATCAAACAGGTTTAAGGCTGCAAAGATAATATTTTGTATTTCAATCTTATTTATTTTTTCAAAAAATGTATAAGAAATTCCCTGAAAGGATAAAAAACGGAGTATCAGGGCTCTGTCCATATCACCTTGTTTTTATTAATATAGGCTGTTTTGCCCTGATAGGGTCTGTGTTTTTCGCTTAGAATGACCTTGGCTACTCCCTGAGCGTCAAAACTGCCCGCCCACTGAAACTGAGGGTCATAAATCCATTCCCCACCGGGTGAAAGATATCCCCATAATCCATTTTGTTTTACGGGTGCCATCTGAAAATCAAAGCCTTTGGCATCCTCAAACTGAGGATTGATTACAAATATCCCTTTGCTATTGATGAACCCCCATTTTCCTCCTGTAAATTTAAGGGTTCTGTAGTCGTCTTTCAGGGTAAGCAATGCGGTTTGTTCGCTGCCTACAAGTACCGGCGCAAGCCCGTTTCCAAACTCCCCGACGATATCAAACTGGGGAGAGGTCGTAAGATAACCGGTAGAATCCACGAGGGACATTTTCAGGTTTTCTTTTAACTCAAATTTTTCGCCCCGGTACCCTCCTTTTACAGGAGCAAATCCTTCTTTAAAATTGGAGACTACACGGTATTGATTGAGGATTCTTTTTCCGGTACGGTCTATACAAAAAGTCTCCCCTTTTTCATCCATCACATAAGCATGTCCCTGATGAAAATTGGCGGGGAAAAGAAACTGAGGTTTAATCGCTATGATACCGTTACGGTCTATGTATCCCCATTTCCCCCCAATATACACTGCTGCAAGTCCTTCCGAAAACCGCCTCGCTGACTTTATCTCCAGCCCGCTGATAACGACAGAGTCTTTATGATTGATATACATCCATTCCTTCCCCACACACACAGCCGCAAGCCCTTCCGAAAAAAGATAGGCTTCATGCAGAGCCAGAGAAAGAGCGTTCAGTTCAAACGGAGCGGCATAAACAGGAGGAGAATCATACTTTGGATTAATGACAATGCGGTTTTCTTTGTTGATAAAGCCCCACTTGCCATTTTCAGGCATATCTTTATGATAGCCACTCCCGCCTATATTCACTCCCCCAAGTCCTTCATTAAAAGTAACGGTGTATGCATACTGAGGAGAAATGACTTTATCTCCTTCGGCATTGATGTAGCCGTAGGATTTCCCTTCTCTTATGGGATAAAATTTTTCAGGAACAGGTGATACGGTTTCCCCTCCGCAACCTGTGAGAATTGCCGAAAGGAATAGTACTACCGGTATAAGCCACTTTATTTTCATATTTCCCCCCAAAATTAGACAAAATTTATGAATTGAAAAAAAATAATCACTTTCAGGCCATTTTACGGGTAAAAACCGCTGTAAAACCTGACAGGCCGGGGAGTGGTAAATCATTGGTATGATTGGTTTGCAGGACTCACAGAGAAGTTATCAATGTAAGATTAATCGGGATTTTTACTTTTTACCTGATTCGTTTGGTATTACATTTGCCCTGTGATTGTATATTTCTTTGTTTCAAAATCACTTTGGGGGAGAATCAGCATCTATTGATACTACTTATTCTAATCTTTTCATGCAAAAAAAACAATCAGTCATTGATAAAATATTAAATACAGGGGTTGACGATGCTTTACCGCTTATCGAAAAAATAAGAATACAGAATGTAAACCGGATTTGTATTATGGCGGGTAGTGTAGCCTTACTGCTTGTCCCAGTGGTTTATGATTCAATTCCGGCAATGACCGGAATCCTATTGTATTCCCTGATTCTTTATTCTGTTTTCTTTTTTCATTATTGGGGTAAATACAGTGCTTTTAACCTGATGATAGCAATAGCAACAGGCCTGTTAAATCTCTTTTTCGCTTCCTTTTTTGATAAAAGAATGGGAGTAGAAATTTTTTTTATAGTAACTTTTGTGGGGACGATAACGCATCTCGAAAATCAGAAAATAAGGATGTTTAACGCATTGTACACAGCCATCTGTTTTATCATTGCTTTATCTATGCAGTATTTTGATGTTTCCTTTTTTCATGCCCCCCGGTTTAGCATGTATATTTTTTTTGTAAATCTTTTTACGGGATTTTTATTTCTGACCTTTTCTATTATCAGTTTCAGACAAAAGCTGACAGACTCTCAGAATGAACTTATGCTTAAAAATAAAGAACTGGAACAAAACAAGCAGGAATTAGCCCAAACATATATCGTTAAAGACAAACTTTTCTCGATTATCGGTCATGATTTACGTGCACCCCTCAACAGCATAAGTGGGATACTTTCTTTGATTGAAGAAGGACACCTCAAGGAAGAGGATTCAAAGAAATATATCCGGAAGTTACGTACTGCAATCGCCGGTTCGAATGAAACCATAGAGAATATTGTATTCTGGTACACTCAGCAAAAGCCCGGCAGCCAGGAAATGACAAGCACTGTTGTATTGTCAGAGTTAATAGACACGGTTTTTAATACGTTGAGTCTTATTGCGGAACAAAAAAAAATCAGCATTAGTCATGATATTGCCCCTGACCTGAAAGTAATCGCCGAAACGAATTTTCTGAGTTTTCTGATGAGAAATCTCGTTTCCAATGCCATTAAATTTACCCATGAAAAAGGAGAAGTGAAAATTTCTTCTCTTTTTATTGCTCCGGACAAAATCCGTATAATGGTGAAAGATAACGGAGTGGGGATTCCTCCGGAAAATATTCCCCTTCTCTTTCATCAGGAGGACACATTCAGTACTCCGGGTACAAATCAGGAGAAAGGAACCGGAATCGGATTACCCCTCAGTAAAGCCATGGCTGACAAAAATAATATCCCTCTTTGGGTGGAAAGCGAACCGGGTAAAGGCAGTACTTTTTACCTTGAACTGCCTGTATATTCCGGATAATCATCCATCCATCCCATCCTTCAGGAAAATCGGTTTCCCCTTAGCGCATCAGCGTAACTGCTCCGTTGTATATTTTGTCACCTACTTTTACCACGTAATAATAGGTTCCGTCTGAAGCCGGTTTTCCGGAAGGCGCATTTCCGTTCCATGCGTTCAGGGGAGAAACCGATTCAAATACTTTTACTCCCCAACGGTCATAAACAGAAGCATAAAAAGCCTCGCTTCCCTGATAAATAATCTGGAAATCATCGTGAAATCCGTCCTGATTGGGGGTAAATGCATTGGGGATAAAAAGTTCCGGAGAGAAAATCTCATAACGGTAGCTTACGGTATCCCGGCAACCATACTCATCCGTAACGGTTAAGGTTACGATTTTTACGCCCGGAGTCTGGAAAAAATAATGAGGATTGAACTCACTGCTTCCGCCTTCGTCTCCCATAGTCCAGTTGTAAGATATTCCATTCAGGGATTGATTATTGAACTGTACTCCGCTGTTGGGCAGATAAATCATGTCCTGATAGGAAGGAGAAGAGACAAAAGCCGCAACCGGACCTGCCGAAACCGTAACCGGTACCTGAGCAGAATCCGAACATCCTCCCCAGCTTTTTACGGTAAGCGTAACCGTATAACTTCCAGGTTGGGTGTAGGTATGAATCACATCCGGCTGATTACTTACCGGAGAGTTATCCCCGAAATTCCAGATATAGGATAAAGCGTCACTTGCATTCTCGTACAGGTAAATTACCGGATTTTCAAGACAGACTACCGGATAGGTATTGGCAATACCGGCAGTGGGTTTGGGTTTTACATCAATAAATACCGAATCACTAAAGCTGCAAAGGCCTTCCTGTATTGTCAGTATGTAAGTCATGGGAGTATCCGGATAAATATAAGGGTTGGCGATTCCGGGGTTGCTGATAAAATCATCAGGAGTCCAGGAGTAAACCGGATTGCCGAGGCCTCCGCTGGCAAAAAGCTGAATAGTATCTCTTTCACAGATTCCCGGCTGCGAAGCACTGGCATCCACCGAAAATGCCGGCGACACCTGAATCACTACCACATCCGAAGTGGAACAACTTCCCAGTGTAGCATTGAAAATATAAGTGGTAGTCTGTTCCGGGAAAGCCATCGGCGTACTGCTCATTGAGTCCGAAAGACTTTGCGCAAAACTCCATTGGGTAAATACAGGGTTTCCGGTGGAGCCGTTGGCAAAAGTATAGCTTCCGGATAACTGTATGGAATCCGTCTCACAAATCATGGCACCGATACCTGCGTCTGCCACAGGAGTAGGCAGTATCGTAACGGTCATGTCATAAGGGGCGCTGATACAACCATAATTGCTGTTTACCACCAAAGAATAGGTCGTGGTTGTATCCGGACTTGCCCACGGGGCAGCGGCAGCAGGGTTATCCAGGCCTGAAGCGGGGCTCCATGAGAAGGTGTAGGTTGCAGTGGAATCTCCGCCCGCAATCCCTGTCAGCTGTGCGGAATCTCCATAGCAGATATCAAAGGTAATTCCGGGATTGGCGGTAGGCATTGTATGGACAAATACCGTGGCAGTATCTCCGACTCCGGGACACCCGTTTGACCAGGCAATCAGGGTATAGGTCGTATTGGAAGCCGGACTTACCAAAGGAGAAGCGACGGTGTAATCCACCACCCCGGATACAGGAGTCCATGTATAGGTATAGGCCGGTCCTGCTCCGTAAGCATATCCCAACAACTGAACTGTATCCAGATTACACATATGCTGGTCAGGGCCTGCTTCCACAATCGGGATGGGTTTTACGGTAACCGTTACAGTACTTAATGTATCGAGCGTAGTTACATTGCTGCTGCAGCCATTAGCGTCCGTTACCACCAAACCGTAAATAGTGGTTACGGAAGGAGTTGCATAGGGGAATGGAATGGTATCATTGTTTAATCCCACAGAGGGAAACCAACTGTAAGAATACGGAGGCGGGCAAACACTGTCATTCAGTACAGCGCCGCCAAGATAGCATCCGGGCCCTCCTTTGCAGATGGCAGTATCCGGTCCGGCATCCACTACCGGAATGGGGTTTACCGTTACGACAACGGAGTCTATTTCGCTTGTACATCCTTCTCCGTCCTGTAACTGTACCCAGTAAGTACTACTTTCATTAGGGTTTACTGTTGGATTGGCGATATAGGGATTGCTGATTCCGCATCCGTTGGGGTTAAAGCATCCCCAGGTATAATTGTAAGGCGGGGTTCCGCCAAAAGGAACTACAGAAACAGTAAGTCCCCCCGTACCGTAACAGAAAGCGGTATCGTTGCTGGCAATGGCATAAAAGTCCGTCATTACTTTTATCTGCACCGTATCTTTGGTTTCATCAAAAGGCGGGCAGGTAGCTTTGTCTATGCCTGTAATGATGACGTTATAGGTACTTCCTCCGTTAGCACAGGTTGGCTGAAAACATACTGTTCCGTAGATGGTATCATTTACAGTAGTCGTAGTTACTGAGCCCAAACCCAGATTAGTGCCGATGATAGCATCATAAAACTCGTAGGTATAATCCATTCCGTTATCCGGGGTTTGGTCTGCGATATAAAAATCATAGCAAACAGAATCTGTGAAATAGACAAGAATGAGGTCCCCTATATGTGTTGTGCCGGATAAATCATGTACAACAACCGGAGGAATCGTTATGGGGTCATTGATTTTTATGAGAACCGTATCCACCACGCTCAGCGGATTGTTACATTTGCCATTATCAGTAGCCTGAACAACAAAAGGAACAAGCAGTCCTTCATACGCACAATCCGGAACCCAGCAGATTTCAATATTTACCGGGTTTATGCCCGTTTGTGTAATTACCGGAGGATTTGCGGCTGTAAAAATAGGGCTTAAAAAAGAAACCGTAAGGGTATCTCCCAAATCAAGGTCGTTAAAAGTAAGCGTATAGCACAGCGTATCCAATGCGTCTCCGAAAATGGTATCCCCAACCGAAACAAGGCTTCCGAAATCATGAACAGAAGCAGGGGCTGTATTGGGTGGAACCTCTACAAAAACCCATACAGTATCTTTATCCTGTAAATCAGTATTACAGATGGCGTCGTCGCTTGCTTCTATTACGAAAGCTACAGCCTGCCCTACATACTGACATCCCGGCGTCCAGCAAATCTGTCCCTGTAGCGGATTGACACCGCTGAAAGTGAAAGAAGGAGGGTTGGGAGTATTGAAAACGGGGCTAAGCGTACTTACCGTGAGAGTATCTCCTGTATTGATATCGGATACGCTGAAATCATAGCAAAAACTACTCAGTGCAGCGATATAAATGGTGTCGTTACTGAAATTCGTGCCGGTCAGGTCATGAGTTACAAGGGGTGCCTGATTCGGGGGGATAGTAACATTGACATATACCGTATCATAATCATACAGGATATTATTACATCCGCCTTCATCTCCAATTCCGTAAATAAACGGGATTACCTGACCGTCGAGATTACAGTCCGGAGTCCAGCAGATTTGACCCTGCAAAGGATTATTTCCGGTAAGCGTTACAACGGGTGCATTTACAGGAGAGGAAAAAACCGGACTTACCGGAACAAAGTCAAGGGAGTCACCGGCATTGACATCATTGGCCAGAAAGTTAAAACACAGACTATTTTGTGCAAAAACATAAATCGTATCATTACTGAAATTATTTCCGGCGAGATTGGTGTTGAGTACCGGTGCGCTATTGGGCGGATAAGCGATATTTACATAGACCGTATCATAATCTTCGCCTATATTATTACATACGCCTGTGTCTTTTACCTTATAAATCAATTGTATGGTCTGCCCAACGTACTGACAACCGGGAGTCCAGCAAATTTGTCCGCTGATGGGATTTACACCGGTTACCGTAAAGGTTGGCGGATTCGGAGCATTAAATACCGGGCTCACTCCTATCATGGTAAGTGAATCTGCTATATCTGTGTCGCTTCCCGTAAAACTGAAACAAAAATTACTCAGAGCGGTAGTATAAATCGTATCTCCGCTGTTTACCGTGCCGCTCAGGTTCGTATTCAGTACCGGCAGGATATTGGGAGGAATCTGCACAAGTACGCTCACACTGGAAGTTACCGTATGGGTTACATTACACAGACTCAGGTCTGTTGCGGTAAAAGTAATGGGGATAAGTTGTCCTGAAAGTGCACAATCAGGAGTCCAGCAAATCTGACCCGTTAAAGGATTGCTTCCGGTAATGGTAATGACCGGCGGATTGGCCGAGTTAAAGACAGGGCTTGTAGGGTTGATGTCTATGGAATCCCCTTCTATATCTGCAACGGTAAAATTATAACATAATTGGTTGGTTGCGTTAATGATAATGGTTCCCGACTGCATGGTAAGCCCGGTATAATCCGGCGTAATAACGGGAGCATTATTCGGCGGTAAAATCACTTTAATCCAAACTGTATCAAATGCAGTCCCGAATCCCGGACAATTACCGGTATCATGCACTTTTATAATAATCGGAATCAATTGATTCACATTATTGCAGGAAGGAGTCCAGCAAACCTGACCGGTTACGGGGTTGACACCCGAAAAAGTAATCGTAGCACCGGTGTTGAAAATATTGCTTACAGGGGTTACCTGAAGTGTCCCGATTACAAGAGGAGCAGATGCCGTGTAAGGATAACAGAATGACTGTGTCGGATTAACAAAAATGGTATCTCCATTATGATTCAATAAACTCAGGTCATGATTGATTGCAGGAGGCGCATTTTGTGGCAGACAGTTGAGTACATGAATCTGAAGGTCTTGTTTATTTTCACTTAGCAATACGCCATTTCTGTACTCAAATACGGACACAGCAACAACGAAAATCCCCAATTGAGCGGGTGTAACGGTTAATAACCCGGTCTGAGAATCCAGATTTATCGTAGAGCCTGGACCAAAAGGATTGATGAATGAATATCCGGCGGCAAATACGACGTTTTGATAAGGAGGAGGTCCCATAGGATTTCCACCGGGAGTAACCACCGGATTATTTCCTCCAAAGTTAGGGTTGCCTGCTCCCAGTCCGTTAAAATTTGTGCCTGTGTAGGGATTGGTCAGAAAATATACAAGCGAATCTCCATCAGGGTCTGTGGCAGAGTAATCAAAGGTAAAAGTTTGATTCTGACAGAAAAAGAAAGGAGGAGTATTGTCGAAAGTAGGCATGGAATTGCAGGTAGCAAGTCCGGGATCAGGAATATGCGCAAGGAAAGTTACCCCTTCTACCTGAGGGTCATTGAGATTGGTAATGGCATAATTACGACAGCATCTTGCCCATCCAAGGTTATAACCTCCGGCCAGAGGCGGAAGCGTGATAGTGGTCTGATAAATCCCTTCTTCTACACACACAGCAGGAGGAACCGAAACACAGGGGCCCCAGTTTGTGGGCTGAACCTGAGGTGTATTAAAAGGAACGGGAATATCTACCGTCTGATACAGCGCACCGCTTGTGCCCTGAAAAATAAAAAGCGTAATTGGGTCATCAAAATTTGCCTGACCATTGAGACAATCCCTGTAAAATTTCAGCGTAAGCTGATACTGATTGGTGGATGCATTCAGGCATTCATAATAAAGCTGTGCACCAACAATATGGGTAGCATTTGCACGGAATAGCAGCAGAAAAAAAAGAATGAATAAAGTGAACCTTATTTTTATTTTTGACATACAAGCAGAAATTTCATTAAATGAAAACGACAAAGCATTTTATTTTGTTTACAGGGATTGAAATGCTTACGCAAAGAACGCTATCTTTAGACGATAAACAGAATTAACTCCCCTGTTTATTCCCAAAAACCACATTGATGCTACTTAATTTTACGGGAAGATGTTTAAAAAGCCTGCTTTCCCGCCAAAACCTGCATTTAAACATAGTCTTAAATTCTCAGGAGTTTTTTCTTTATCAGAAACAATTTGTATAAACGTAACTTTCTCTTTTTTAGTTGGTTTTCTCAATGTGAGTTACTGAAGAATCAATCAGTATATTCTCACCCCAACCCGTTCAGATACAGAAGCCCCTCCGAAACAACCAATTCCGTTTTCTATATTGGATTTCAGAATCGTCGGCTCCACAAAAGGGTCAGGGATAGAGTCAGGCAATAATTCATCCAGAAAATCCGGGATATCGTCCGGCAAAAAGTCATAGTCTTTTTCCTGCTCCCGAACGGTCATAAGATAAGCGGCAAGCTCAGGGGTGAGGTGCTGAAGTTCAAAGGTCAGGGTGTCTGAAAAAATAGAAGATTGCCTCAGGCTAAAGGTTCTTTCCAGTAATCCTCCATCCAGATTTATGTCCTGCGTTTTGTCAGTAAAAATACTGGAATATCTGACTCTTGAATAATAAATCGTATCTTTTACTCCCGTTACCGGGTTTTTACAAATCGTCCGGCTGATGAATCTGCGTACCAATCTGTAGAAATTTTGTTTACCGGCTTCATCCTGAATAAAAACCGAAACCGCAATGATTGTATCGTTCTTTTCGGGGTCTTTCTGCCGGCTTTCAGTAAGGTGGTGTATGGGAACAGATAGCGGAATACTCATTTTTGCAGTAGCCTCTCTGTTATTGTGCTGAATGGTAAGGGTGTACTCTTTCCCTGTTTCAAGCGCAATCTCTCCTTTGTAATATCTCACCAATGCAGAATCTCCGTTGACTATATGACCGCAAATATTGGTCTCATAGCGCAAATATTCTTTCAGTGTTTCAGATTGCCCGTTTCCGGATAAGGTTATAATTGCATTCCGGATGAACTCAGGGGTTCTTATCTGCTCTGCGTATCCGAAATAAGACTGGGTTTCGGTAAGGTAAAAAACCGGGATTTTGCCCGACTCAGAAAAATTATAAACAGAAATCTCCGGATTAAAATCTTTTGCCTTTATCCCCACCGTCTGACGGCAAGCGATAAGCAAGACTACCCAAAAAAAGGAGAAAAGAGTTGTATTCGTCCGTTTCATTCTGCAAATATACGAATTTTTAAGCGTTTGTAAAATACAGCAAGTGCAAAGTACTTCATTTTGCTTTGAATTATTCTTTTCCTTTTTTCATACAAAAACAAAACAAGAACCAAAATTGCTGCCTTCAACCACACGATGAAGTGTCAATGGAAATTGCTTACAAACTCAATTTATTATTTATCAAATATTATAACTCATTACTAGTGAATCTCTCAAATTGCCTGTATTTTATCCTCACATTTTTTTATTTTTCGAGGAAAGTTTTTATCTTTGTTCCCTTAATTTATTCTTTTACTCACACCTTAATTATTAGAATTCAAAAATGAAAACAAAACTAATTTTAACGGCTTTTCTTTTTTTCTTAAGTTTTCCCTTAATGGCTTACCTGCCTACTTTTCAGTCCTCCGTTACAGTTACGGAGCCTTTCGGTCAGGCACAAACCAATTTTGGAGTACTCCTGACAATCAATACTCAGACATTGATTGGTCAAGGCAAAATGCAAATGAACGGAGAAGACATCCGTTTCGGGGAAACAGCACCTTGTCTTGGTGTTTTCTGGGATTATTACATAGAGTCCGGAATCAATACGACAAACACAAAAATCTGGGTTAAGATTCCTTCTATGACTGCAAATCAGGTTCTTTCTTTTCAGATGTGGTATGGAGATAATTCGGCATCAGCAGGCAGTAATTTCTCTGCTACTTTTCCAAATGCTGTTATTTCAGGAGGAAATAACTTAAGCTATACGGGGGGGACCCAAACAATTTCGTGGCTAGAAATCGAGGCTGGAGATACCCTATTTCTAACTACGAATGCGCTACTGAGCTTGAAGGTATCCAAATTAATCGTAGCAGGAGTGATAAATGCAGACGGCAAGGGTCACACTGGGTCAAGTATTAATACAGCAGGACAAGGTCCAGGAGCAGGAGGTACATCAACCAACAGTGGTTGCGGAGGGGGAAGCTATGCAGGTGTAGGAGGTACAGGGGGGTACGATTCAGGAGATACGCCAGGCGTAGGGGGGGCTATATACGGAACAATATCGGGTGCTGATATCGATTTGGGTTCCTCAGGAGGCAGCGGAACAGGGGTTAGCATTGGTGGAAATGGAGGAGGTGCGATAAGCATACAGGGAGTAGATATAGTCGTTTCCGGAAGCATCTCAGCAAAAGGAAAGGTTAGTGCTTCAGACGGAACGGGACGAGGTGGCGGTGGCGGCTCAGGAGGGGCTTTGTATATTCGAGCCTATAGCTTGTCCGGCTCGGGAGACTTGAGTGCTAGTGGTGGGAATGGAGCCACTGGAACTAGTACAGCTAATGATTCCGGTGGCGGTGGCGGTGGCGGCAGAATCAAAATTTTTGCGAATGATTATTCCGGATTTACGGGTACCTTGTCTGTGGCGGGCGGTTTAGGAGGCCCATTTGGAACTGCCGCACCCGGTGCACCCGGCGGGATTGGCTCTACTCATTATGACAACCCGGGATTAGCTACTCATACCTATGGCACGGAAACAGTTCCGATTATCTCCAATCTACTGACCGTTACGCCAGATGTGGGAGACAACACCTTAGCACACATGGAAATAGAAAACTGCAATCCCGGTTTTACGGTGTATTGGAGAAGAGTAGTAGCTGGCTCGGCATGGAACTCCGCTATTACTGCTGGAAATTTGTATGACATCACAGGTCTGCTACCTGCTACGGCTTACCTTGCATTTGTAACCGACGCAAGCGGGGACAGTAGTGCTACCGTTTATTTTACCACTTCCGGCACTCCGATTTGCGGTGTCGCACCTTCAGGGTTGACAGCATCTGTAAGCTGTAATCAGATTACGGCAAGTTGGGATGCTTCCGGATACTCCTCTTTTACTTCTTATATCCGTCAGGTTACGCCCGCCTTAGGGGCCAATAATGGAGCAACCGGCACAACTACATCAAGAACGCTTACTGTTCCGGCATCTGCTTATGGACAACTTTACGAAATAAGTGTTGCTGGAAAATGTGGGGCGCAATACTCTGTTTATGCAAACCCTATTTATATTACGGTTCCAGACCCGAGACCCGCCTCCCCCGCTAATGTAACCTTTAGCGGAATCAGTTGTAATGCCATGACCATAAACTGGGATGCTTCTCCAGGAGCGGTTGGCTACCGGGTTAGAATTAAAAATACGGTATCCAATACGGTTTTGGTAAATGCTTATACAACCAATCTTTCTTTTACAAGAACAGGGCTTTCCTCAAACTTCACCTATGAAGTGTGGGTAACTCCAGTTGGGTGCAATAATTTAGCAGGGACAGAAACGCCACATTATAATGTTCAAACTTGTAGCGGCAACGTTATGCTGGTAACCGCTCCTCGCTTGATGGAAGACCAAACACAAGAATATGACTATCAAACAAATAGCCAATTCTTGGATAATGAAACGCTGCGCTTTTTCCCTAATCCTGTTCAGAATACGGTTTCAATTCTGGGAGATGGAGGCTTTAAGGAAAATGTATCTTTTGTGGTAAATGATGTAATGGGGAGAATGATTTTTATGCAAAAATCAGTGATTCAGGATGGTATAATCTCACAGGAAATTAATTTTTCCGGTTACCCTTCCGGCGTTTATTTTATCTCTGTTTCAGATGGTGAAAAAACAATCACTGAAAAAATAATCAAAGAGTGAGACTTAGGAATGGCTACAAAATAAGTACTTTATTTCTTCGTCATTCCTAAACGAAAAGAACGGTAGCATGAATAATGCTGCCGTTTTTTATTGATTTTATGGAATGTTTCCCTCATAGAAAAGTGCCCACAAATTCGCACAGCTCCCCTTCTATTTTTCAGTCTCAAATCTGAGAAAAATCCTCTTTTTTATTTTGACCTCTCGATTTATCCATACTCCTCAATAAGTTGTATCGTTTGAATTTTTTATCAGAAGTAATAAAAGTCACAAAATCTCAAAGAGAATTATTAACTTTGCACCGGTTTTTTAAAAATAAAATAAATAAAAGAACGAATGAGTCAGTATCAGAATCATGAAAAAGTAATTATTATCGGAAGTGGGCCTTCAGGATATACCGCTGCTATTTATGCCTCCCGTGCAGGCCTTAAACCGTTGATGTTTGCAGGATTACAACCTGGCGGTCAGCTAATGATAACCACTGAGGTGGATAATTATCCCGGGTATCCGGATGGAGTAATGGGGCCGGACATGATGGATAATTTCCGTAAGCAGGCGGAGCGTTTTGGTACAAGAATCAAATATGAAATGATTGTTTCCTGTGATTTGCAATCTACTCCCAAAAGACTGGTGGATGGTGCCGGAACCGAATATTATGCAGACAGTATCATTATTTCTACCGGAGCGGACGCAAAATGGCTCGGATTGCCTTCAGAAGAAACCTTTATGAACCGGGGAGCAAGTGCCTGTGCCGTTTGTGACGGGTATTTTTTCAGAGGGAAAGAAGTCGCTGTGGTAGGAGCCGGTGACACTGCTGCGGAAGAAGCCACTTATCTCGCAAAATTATGCCCTGTGGTACATCTTCTGGTGAGAAGAGATGAAATGCGTGCTTCCAAATTTATGCAGGAAAGGGTGAAAAATACTCCCAATATAAAGATTCACTGGTTTACGGAAACGCTGGAGCTGATGGGCGGTGATAAACTCGAAAAAATCAGGGTAGTCAATACACAGACAAAGGAGGAATCGGAAATCGCCGTAAGCGGATTTTTCGTTGCTATCGGACATAAGCCCAATACGGAAATTTTCAAAGGGCAACTGGAAATGGATGAAACCGGATACCTGATTACAAAAGCAGATTCTACGCATACCAATCTTGAGGGAGTGTTTGCAGCGGGAGACGCTCAGGACAAAACCTATCGTCAGGCGGTGACTGCGGCAGGTACAGGCTGTATGGCTGCGCTGGATGCCGAAAGGTGGCTGGCTGCTCAGGGGTTACATTGATTACAACCCTTTTGTCTGTTTTTCGTACAACGGGACAAATTTTCTTTTTTGAATAAAAGGAGAATTGATATTGATTTTTATTATTTAAAATTATTGAAATGGAATTACCAAAAAAAGAAAAAGCGCAGGCTTCTCCTCTTCTGAAAAAAATTAAAAGAATTCTGATTACTATCCTCGTTTTACTGCTTTTAGGAGGTATAGGGGTGGGAACGGTAGCTACCTTTGGATGCTACAGTGAAGGAGAAAGGTCCGGAAATGTTCAGAAATTCAGCAAAAAAGGATATGTGTTTAAAACCTGGGAAGGCGAATTACTCCTAAGGGAATTTGGCACTCAGCAAAGTACCGTCTGGACTTTTTCGGTTCAGGATGAAGAAGTAGCAAAATCGCTCGAGGCAGCAATGTCAAAAGGAGAAAAAGTAATGCTGCATTATTGTCAGAAATACTATAAATTTGCATGGCAGGGAGAAACAGAGTATTTTGTGGACAGGGTTTCGGTAGTAAAACCGTAATAAAAAGGGAACTTACAACGTTTTACTTTCAGCATAAATAGCCATAAACACTTTTTTCCGCTACAGGCTTTTTTTATATTAGTGTGTAATTGAGCGAAAAAAAAATTTATTGAAAATCAAATTCGTTATTAGTTTTGTACAAATATTAATTTTTTAAACATATTAAATCTTTCATTCGAAAATGAAAAAGTTTGCATCCGTATTTTTACTTTTCTTTTTCTTCGCAGCATTTACCGGCTACGCGCAGGAATCTAAATTAACTACCGGCGTTATTGCCTACGACCAAATGCGTTATGAAGAAGCAATTGATAAAATCAAGGAGGCTTTGGCCAAGCCTGAACTGTTAAAACCCAAATCCAAAGCGAAAGGATATTATTATCTGACTCAGTCTTTATACAAAATACTGACGACTGAGAGTTTGCTGAAACAATTGGGTACCAAATATCCTGACCTCGAAAATCAGACCTACGAAGCCTTCAAAAATGCAATGGAGAATCTGCCAAGTGCAGGAGGTGACAAAGGAAATTTTACTACCGGTCTGGAGTTTATCAAACAAAATCTCTTTGTGGTTTTCCTGAATAAAGGCTCTCAGCTCTATTCTTCCGTAAAAGAAGAAGACGCAGGGGCTGCCGCCAAACTGAAAGAAGCAAGCGGATATCTGACAAAAGCAATGGAAATCAATCCGGATAATTATATGCCTTCGCTCGCGCTGGGCTTCATCGGACTAAGAACCAATGATAATAATTCTGCTATTGAAAACCTGGAAAAAAGTCTGAAAATCTATGAGGACAAAACCAAAACCTCGAAAGTGGACAGTGTAATGGCAAATGCCTATATCAATCTTTCCAATCTATATCTTGACCAAAAAAATACAGCAAAAGCACTTGAGGCAGTAGAAAGAGGCAAAAAAGCTTTCCCCGGACATTCCGATATCGGCAGGCAGGAACTTGCGGTTTATCAGGGAGACCCTACTTATCTTGAGCAGGCTTTGGGTAAGTTTGAGGAAAGTCTGAAGAAAAACCCGAAAGATGAAGCGGTCAGAATTGCATTCGCTGAAATGCTGATGAAATCCAATAAAATCGATCAGGGAATTGCAGAGTATAAAAAAGTACTCGAAAGCAATCCCGGCAATAAGTATGCAAACCTTAACTTAGGGGCACACTATGTAAATGCTGCTGCTGCGATCAATGAAAAATTAAAAGACGCTTCTACGGATGATTATGAGGCCCTGAATAAACAAATCATTGAGAATTTCAAACTTGCGTATCCATTTATCAAAAAGGTACAGCAACTGGAGCCTAAAAATATCGAGTGGATTAATCAGATGATTCAGATTACTTCTTATCTGATGATTGACGATGACAGTATGGAAAAAGAAATGACCACATACGATCAGTTAAAGAAAGAACTTCAGAAGTAAAACCGGAATTGTTCTGGTGAATATAATAAAAAAAAGGGGGCATTGCTGCTCCCTTTTTTTTGTGGTTCAATGCTTATTATTTCGATTAATGAGCGTGAACTTTTTCTTTATGTTTTTTAATTTGAACTTT
Organism: Bacteroidia bacterium; assembly: GCA_019695295.1. Classification (GTDB taxonomy): domain Bacteria; phylum Bacteroidota; class Bacteroidia; order J057; family J057; genus JAAFHL01. Next base: position 32,080 of record JAIBAH010000019.1, read on the forward strand.
CAGTTTTTCAGTACAAATGTCTGTGGCTTCTTCAAATTTAGCACCCGCTTCAGTGGCTATCAGCGTTTCGCCGGGTACATTTAATTTTATTTCGACATATTTATTTTCTTTGGGTTCGTTTTTCTGGAGTTTGAGATATACCTCTGCGTCAATGATTCGGTCATAAAAAACGTCTAATTTGTCGCATTTCTTCTGGATATACTCTAATAATTTTTTGTCTGCGTCAAAATGAATGGATTGAATGTTCACTTTCATAAATTTAATTTTTTTTAAGATGATACATATAGTTAATCGTTTTTCCTGTTGCGGTAAACTCATACAAAACTGCCGGCTTGTTTTTAATGAATTACCCTTTTCAGGAATCCCGTTTTTTTGCGCGTGGATGAGAAAGATTGTGTGCGTTTTTCAGCCTGGTAAGAGAATTGTGTGTATAGATTTGCGTTGCAGCAAGAGAGCCGTGTCCCAGTAGGGTTTTAATATCATTTAAATCGGCACCTGCATTGAGTAAATGCGTTGCGTACGTATGTCTGAGTACGTGAGGTCCGTGGTTAGAGATAGCACTTGTCTGCATAAAATATTTTTTTGTGATGCGATAAATCATTTTATCATACATCGGGTTTCCATCTTTTTTTACGAAAAAAGCCCCCGAAAGGTTTAGATTATTTGCACTGCATATTTCCCTGTATTTTTCCATACTTTTTACAACGTGTTTACCAAACGGCACAATTCTTTGTTTGTTTCCTTTTCCGGTTACAGTAAGCGTCTGACTTCCGGAATCAATATCTTTCAACTTTAATGCCAGTAATTCAGAGCGTCTTAATCCGCAACCGTACAACACTTCAAGGATACATTTATCCCTGATTCCTTCAAAGGTTTCCGGATACTCAAGGGTTTCGAAGAGGACTTCTGTTTCATACTCTTTCAGAAAAACCGCAAGTTTTCTGCTCGTTTTTGGAAGGTGAATCCGGTTTACGGGATTGGATTCTATTATTTTTTGTTCTTTCAGAAATGTAAAATAACTATTCAGTGCGGAAATTTTCCGGCTGACGGTCCGGGTTGTTTGCCCGCTTTTCAATAAACTTCCTGTCCAGTCTCTCAAAGAACGATGTCCGGTTTTCACTACAGATTCCCTGTCCCATATATTCAGTTCTTTTTCTTTTTCCAGAAACGCAGCAAATGCAAGCACATCCTTTACATAAGCTTTCAGCGTTGCAGGCGAAAACCCTTTTTCCACTTTTAAATACGAAATATACAACGCCTGCAAATCCATCTTGTTTGTCTGATAAAGTAAGTGCTGAACCAAATTTTTTCAGAAACGGGATATCCCAAAAAATCCGGAATATGTTTTTTGGGGATATCTGTAAATTCAGACCTTAATATTAATAATAAAATTTCGGAATAAACACAAGGGTTTATCAATTCTAATGATTTTTTAATATTTGAGTACTGAATATTAAAAAAAATCAGAAAATATGAGAACGCATGTATCAGTGATGCAGTTCCTGTTGAATAAAATCCTTGGGGAAGTCTTCATCGCCGGGAAACCCTAATGGAGTAGTACCATCCGTTTCGGGGTAATAAACCGTCCCGAAAAGATAGTCCCATACACTCAGGCTAATCCCGAAATTAACGCCGGTTTTGGAAGGGATTTCCCTGGCGTGATGCCAGAGATGCATCTGAGAATGATTGACGATGTATTTCAAAGGTCCCAAAGGCAGGGCCACATTGGAGTGATTCAGATGTCCGATAGCCAAAGCGATAATGTCCGCAGCAAAGAAATCGGATAATCCATAGCCCAGCATTGCCAGCGGTATGTACTGAAGGACTTTATAGACCACATTTTCCATCCAGTGATAACGAAGGTGGGCCGCAAAGCCCATTTCCTTTACAGAGTGATGTACTTTATGGAATTCCCATAAAAAGGGGGACGCATGCAGCAGCCGGTGAATATTCCACTGAATAAAATCTTTGGCAACAAATAAAATCAGAAAATGAACGGCATAAGGAAGGCTTTGCTCCGTTATAATGGCAAGATTCGTAATGCCTAATGCGGCAAGTGCTTCATTGAAATAATGAGAAACGACATTGGATACAGCGGCAAAACCAATGAGGGAAAATATAAAAAAGTTGAAAAACATATAAAATGCGTCCAGCCAGAAGTCTTCCCGTATTGTTTTCTGGTTTTTGCGCCAGGGAAAAGAAAGTTCAAGGCCCCAGCAAAGCAAAGAAATGCCAATCAGCCAGTAAAAGTAATTATGTAAGCCGGGATTTGTGATTTCATGAATCAGGTAATTCCAGTACCCGCTATAAGCATCTCCGATGATTTTTAAAAATTCCATACTGTTGTTTTTTTAGCTTTATATTATGTGAAAGTTTTAACTATTTCAATCCCAAGTACCAGAACTCCGGTTATCAAAACGAAATAACCAAAGGCTTGTTTAATTTTTTCATTCGAAATTTTCCCTGATATTGTATTGCCAATGAATATTCCTGCTACTGCGATTCCCGTAAATAAAAGCAGTAAATTCCAGTCCACCGGAAGGGATTGCTGTTTTCGTACTATCAGGTCTCCCAGAAAAATAAACCAGGAATTGGCAGAAATAATCCAGAGAGAAGTCCCTACAGCCACCTTCATCGGCATTTTTATGTATTTTACCAGTGCCGGCGTAATCAGAAATCCGGCTCCCGAGCCTGCAATGCCTGCTACAATACCCACAATTACTCCCTTTTTAAGCAGTTCTTTTTTAGGGAAAGCAACTGGAATATCCGGCTTTGTTTCTTTACTTGCGTAAAGCATTTTCTGCGCCACAATCATCATAATTGCTGCAAAAAACAACATTATCAACCGGTTTCGGGTAAATGTAAAGTCCCCGTAACTGAAGATTATTTCCGGTAATCCCCACTGAATCAATTTTCTGACGATAATCCCCGTAAGAATTGTGGAAGGGGCAAATCCTAATACGGTAGAAAGAATCCAGTCTTTATGTTCAGGGTTTTTTCTCAGATAATTCACGGCCCCGGCCAGAGAGGTAGAACCAATGATAAAAAGAGAATATCCTGTTGCCTGTATTTCATCTACTTTGAGCATATATACCAAAACGGGTACGCCGAGAATAGCCCCGCCTCCGCCCAGTAATCCTAAAATTACCCCTACAAGCAGCGCACAAATATATCCTGTAATCTCCAGCATGAATTAGTATATAAATATATGAACATATTTTCATGTATAACGCAGTCAGAGGAAAAAAGGTTGGATTCCTTTTTGTTTTTTATCTTGTCAGATACATATTTCTTTCATTGTATGCGTCGATAAAGAAAGAGTCCTCGAGGTCGTCTATAAATACGATTTTTTCTCCGGTGGACTTCATTTCCGGTCCGAGTGCTTTGTTTACGCCGGGAAATTTATTGAAGGAGAAAACCGGAACTTTGATAGCGTAACCCTTGAGTTTGGGTTCTATGATAAAATCGGTTACTTTATGTGTCCCCAGCATTAATTTGGTGGCGTAGTTCACGTAAGGAACCTGATGTGCTTTGGCAATGAAAGGGACAGTACGGGAAGCTCTCGGATTGGCTTCTATGACATACACGATATCGTCTTTGATTGCAAACTGAATATTGATAAGTCCTTTTACGTTCAGTGCAAGGGCGATTTTTTGGGCATATTCTTCCATGTCTCTCTGTACCTGTGCGCTAAGATTAAATACCGGAAGTACAGACATAGAGTCACCCGAATGTATCCCGGCCGGCTCGATGTGTTCCATCATACCGATTATCCGGAAGTTTTCTCCGTCACACAAAGCGTCAATTTCGGTTTCGATTCCTCCATCCAGAAAGTGATCAATCAGCACTTTATTTTCGGGCATATCTCCCATGATTTTTATGACGTGCTTTGTGAGCTCTTCGTCATTGATAACGATTCTCATGCCCTGCCCTCCGAGAACATATGAAGGACGGACCAGTACAGGATATCCTACTTTTTGGGCGATGACGATGGCTTCTTCGGCATTTTCAGCTACACCGTAACGGGGGTAGGGAATTCCCAGGTCTTTCAGAAGGTCAGAGAAGCGTCCCCGGTCTTCTGCTATATCCATGTCATTAAAGGAGGTACCAATAATCGGAATACCGAATTTATCCAGTTTTTCTGAAAGTTTCAAAGCGGTTTGCCCGCCAAGCTGAACAATTACGCCTTCGGGTTTTTCGTGCTGTATAATATCATAAATATGCTCCCAGAAAACCGGCTCGAAGTAGAGTTTGTCAGAGATGTTAAAATCCGTAGAAACCGTTTCGGGATTACAGTTGATCATAATCGTTTCGTATCCCATTTCTTTGGCTGCCAGTACTCCGTGAACGCAACAGTAGTCGAATTCTATCCCCTGACCGATACGGTTAGGCCCTGACCCAAAAATTACCACTTTCTTTTTATCAGAAACCACAGAGTCGTTTTCGGTATCAAAAGAGGAGTAATAATAAGGGGTTTCAGCAGGAAATTCCGCGGCGCAGGTATCCACCAATTTATAAACTCTGCGGATATTCAGGGACTCTCTTTTTTCCCTCACCCTCGATTCCAGCACACCGAGAATATGGGCAATCTGCCGGTCGGCATATCCGTTTTTCTTTGCTTCCATCAGTACTTCCTCCGGAATTGTATCAATGGTAAACCGGGCAATTTCCTTTTCCAAAACTACGAGATATTCAATCTGCCGTAGGAACCACATATCCACTTTGGTGGTTTCGTAGATGGTATTCAGGGGAATTCCCAGATGAATTGCGTCTTTGATATGAAACAATCGGTTCCAGGAAGGATTTTTCAGGCTGTTCATGATTTTTTCGAGGTCATGCAGTTCTCTGCCGTCTGCTCCCATTCCGTTCCGTTTGATTTCAAGCGACTGACACGCTTTCTGAAGGGCTTCATTAAAACTCCTTCCGATAGCCATTACCTCGCCTACGGATTTCATCTGCAATCCTAAGTAAGGGTCAGCCCCCATGAATTTATCAAAATTCCAGCGGGGGATTTTAACGATTACATAGTCCTGAGTAGGTTCAAAAAAAGCGGAGGTATTCTTGGTAATCTGATTGGGAAGTTCATCCAGCCGGTAACCCACCGCAAGTTTGGCTGCGATTCTTGCAATCGGGTATCCGGTAGCTTTTGAGGCAAGTGCTGATGAGCGGGATACGCGGGGATTGATTTCAATGACCGTAAGGCGGTCGGTAAGCGGATTGAGCGAAAACTGTACATTACATCCTCCGGCAAAGCTTCCGAGGGCATCCATAACCTGAAACGCCTGATTTCTCATTTTCTGGTATATCGTATCCGGCAGGGTCATTGCAGGAGCCACCGTTATCGAATCTCCTGTATGTATCCCCATCGGGTCAAAGTTTTCGATGGTACAAATCACGATATGATTCCCTGCATTGTCTCTCATTACCTCCAGTTCATATTCTTTCCATCCAAAAATACTTTCTTCCAGTAATACTTCATGCACGGGGCTTGCTTTTAATCCCAGCGTGAGCAGATTGTCAAACTGAGCGGGATTATTCACAAATGCGCCACCTGTTCCGCCGAGGGTGTAGGAAGGCCGGATTACCAGGGGGAAACCAATTCTTTGAGCGATTTCTTTTCCTTTGAGAAAGGAGTTAGCTACCTCTGAGCGGGGAGCGTCCAGTCCGATTTCTTCCAGTAATTTTCGAAAAAGCTCTCTGTCTTCGGCTTTTTGGATAGCCTGAATATCAGCTCCTATGATTTTCACTCCGTACTTTCTCCAGATTCCTGCTTTTTCACAATCGAGACATAAATTTAATGCCGTTTGACCTCCCATAGTTGGCAAAACGGCATCAATTTTTTGCGTTTTCAGAATTTGAATAATAGACTCTTTTTCCAGCGGCAGCAAATACACATCATCTGCTATATAAGGGTCTGTCATAATCGTTGCAGGGTTGGAATTAATCAGGGCAACTCTTATCCCTTCTTCTTTAAGTGCCAGAGAAGCCTGAGAGCCGGAATAATCAAACTCACAAGCCTGACCGATAATAATAGGGCCACTGCCGATAATGAGTACAGATTGTATTGAAGAGTCTAATGGCATAAAATGTTGATTTTTATATATTTATATTCTTTGGAGAAAAAAAATTTCATAAACCGGCTGCAAATTTACCACATATTTTTCAAGTCCGATGCTTTATATTCATGATTTCTTTCGATAAAAGCAGATTTTTCTTTTTTGTTCAAAAGGAACTTACTGTGCCGGTTTCCCAGTCTGTATAAAAAAGCAATCGGAGTAAGTATCAGAAAGAAAAGTACAGAGAGAATGATTGCTCCGTTTATTTTCCCCAGAAGTAATGCTGTCTTGTCCCACAGGTTCGCTATGATTTCGCCCAGAGCGGGAAACAGAAAAGGCGTAAGTCCGATAATAAACGCAACCACAAGCAGTATTTTTTGGCCTGAAACCCAGTAGAGAATCATTAAGCCTGACGACAAGGATAAAATATGTTCAAAAACAGATTTTTTCTTATTCACTTTTTCCGGTAAATGTAATGTTTCCTTTCCTTAATTTGAGGGCAAAGTTAGATAAAAAAAAGGATTTTCAGTGAGAATATGTTGTATTTACCAATATTATGATGTTTTCTTCATTCTAAATATCTCCGTACTGTGTATTATGGCACAATTCTTGATTATTTAATTCAGACCAGAATAAGTTGTCAGGATAAAATTTTCAAAGGATATGAAAAAAGAGATTACCATACTACAGTTAGTGTTTTCAATTATAGTAATGATTGCCATGGGGTGGTTATTGCTCACTACTCCGCCCTGTGCGGAACCCATCCGGAAAGACGGGAGCATTACGCATAAAACAGAAAAAATCTCTACAGAAATTCTTGCTTTGCTGGAGGAAAAATAATCGGTCAGTTTTTTTTAAAAAAAATAAACATATTTATAAATATAAAAAAGAGGAGTTTAAGCTCCTCTTTTTTGTTTTTTATATTGGGGAAAATAATTTCAGGTTTTTATTTCGCAAGCATGACCCATCCTTTTAGAACGGCCTTGTCATTATTGGAATCTTTCCCCGTTAAATTATAATAATATACACCCGGGTTGCAGGGATTTCCGTTCATGTTTTTTCCGTCCCATGTATCTGTTGGTGAATTGGTTTCAAATACTTTTGCTCCCCACCGGTCAAAAATTTGCAGGGAACTTAAGGTAATTCCTCCATACTGAACTGTAAAGAAATCGTGCTCTCCATCTCCGTTTGGCGTGAAACTATTAGGAATAAATACCTCTCCGTCCACTCCCCGGACATCCACGGGAACCAGTTTGGAAACCGTGTCGGCGCATCCGATATCATCCTGAATAATCATCGTTACATTATACACTCCGGGTGACAGATAGATATACTCCGGGTTTTGAGTGGTGGAACTTCCGGCTCCGTTTCCAAAATCCCAGTTCCAGACGGCTGCATGAATACTCTGATCGGTAAAGGATACAGGGTCACCTGCGTAGCCCGGATTCGGATTAAAGTAAAAATCTGCTATCGGTTTAGTATGAACATCCACATAAATCACAGCGGAGGTATCAGACCCGCAGCTATTGGTCGCAATATAGGAATATTCGCCTGTATTAAATGTGACGAGCGTGTCTCCGGTAGAAAGCGTAGGCTGTCCATACGATAACCATTGTACAGAAGAAAACACATTGGGTTGAGCAAGCAGGGTAACAGGAGTTTCGTAGCATACTTCCGTTGGTCCAATCGGGAAAATATTTGCGACCGGAACCGGGATTTGTGTCACAATTACTGAGGCAGAAGTATCCGGACAACCCGTAGCACCTGCCCCGCTGAATCCAATCGCCTGATAACTTCCCGGCTGGGAGACTATCAGGAATGTGCCCGTTCCTACCGGATTGCCATCTTTAAGCCAAATATAGGAAGCTCCACCGATTCCCATGAGGGGAATATCGCCCCCTTCGCATACAGAAGTACTACCATCAGGAGTGGTGGTTATATTCACAGCACTTCCACCCCCGATTGTAGTATTTGCAGAAGCAACACAGGCAGGGTTCGTGGCATCCGAAACGGTGACCATATATGTACCTGCCGGAAGCCCCGTAGCCGTTTGCCCGGACTGAGGCGGATTGCTGTTCCATAAGTAGGTGTAACTGCCTGACCCTCCGGTTGCAGAGGAAGAAGCCGAACCATTGGATAGCCCGCAGTCAGCGTCATTCAAAGTAAATGCAGTGGCATTTAACGGCGCCAACTGGGATACGCTCACCGACGCAGGAGCAGAAGCACATCCGTCCGGAGAAGTATAGGTTACTGTATAAGTACCGGGACTATTTACGGTTAACGTTGAAGTTGTATCTCCTGTTGACCATGTATTTCCTGTATTCTGACTACTGCTAAGGGTAACGTTTCCATTGCTGCATAAAATCAAACCGCCATTTGATGAGATGACAGGAGCTGAAGGTACAGGGTTTACGGTAACGGTAACCGGAGCCGAAGTTGCACTACATCCGAAGGGATTGGTTGCGGTTACCTCATAGGTTCCGCCCGTAGTTACAGTAATAGCGTTGGAGGATTGACCACTACTCCAGAAATTACCGGAAGGTTCGCTGCTGGTAAGCGTTACACTTCCGCCGTTACAAAATGAAATCGGTCCGCCTGCAGAGATGACGGGTACATTAGGATTAGGATTTACGGTTACGCTTACGCTGGCAGAAGTAGCACTGCAACCATTTACATCCGTAACCACTACATTGAAACTTCCTGAATTTGTTACTGTGATACTCTGAGTATTGTCTCCCGTTGACCAGATATTGCCACTTGCGGCACTGCTGGTAAGAGTCACACTGCCACCATCGCAGAAGGTAAGCGGACCGCTTGCCGTAATCTGAGGAGTCTGTGGTAACGGATTTACCGTAACAGAAACGGGAGATGAGGTAGCAGAACATCCGTTGGCGTCTGTGTGCGTTACGCTGTAATTACCCGAAGCAGAAACTACAATGGAGGGAGTAGTTTGACCGTTGGGGGACCATGTATTACCGGAAGCATAACTGCTTAATAGCGTTACGTTTCCACCGGAACAGAATGTAGTAGCCCCACCCGGAGTCACTGTGGGTGCTGCAGGAGAGGCAAGAACTGATACATTGGTCACGCTGGAAGTTGAGCTGCAGCCGGACGCATTGGTTACGGTTACGCTATAATTTCCGGCCGATGAAGCCGTTATGGATTGGGTGTTTTGCCCGCCGGGAGACCAAAGGTTACCGCTTGCGGCGCTGCTCGTCAGCGTTACGCTGTTCCCGGAGCAAATAGTAGTAGGACCGGAAGAAGTAATAACCGGCACAGGAGGATTCGCATTTACCGTTACAGCAGAGATAGCGGAAACGGAGGTACATCCATTGGCGCCTGTAACCGTTACACTGTAAGCCCCTGAGGTGTTTACTACAATAGATTGAGTATTTTGTCCACCCGGAGACCACAGATTTCCTGTAGCAGCACTGCTTGTGAGCGTTACGCTGCTACCCTGACAGAAGGTCAGTGGCCCGGAAGCGGAGATTACAGGAACCGCAGGAGCAGGATTAACCGTTACGGAAACAGGCAGAGAGGTTGCGCTGCAACCCAAAGCGCCTACAGTTACTGAATAGGTTCCGGAAGTATTTACCGTTATTGTTTGTGTATTCTGCCCGCCGGGAGACCAGGTATTCCCCGTTGCAGCACTGCTTGTAAGCGTCACACTCCCTCCCTGACAGAAAGTAAGCGGGCCGCCGGCAGTGATTGTCGGGGTGGAGGGATTGCTGATAACAGTTACCGGAACTGAGCTGGAGGAACTACAGCCGTTAGCATCGGTAAAGGTTACCGAATAGGTTCCGGAATTATATACAGTTACAGATGCTGTAGTGTCTCCCGTTGACCAGATAATATCAGCAGAAGGAGATGCTGTTAGTGTTACGCTGTCACCCTGACAAAAAGTAGTCGGTCCGGAAGGCGTAATCACCGGAGCGGCAGGTAAGGAGTTTACGGTAACGCTGACCGGAGCAGAAGGAGAAGAACTACAACCTAAAGAATCCACCGTAACCGTATAGATTCCTGTGGTATTTATCAAAACAGACTGAGTGGTATCTCCTGTGGACCATGTATTATTCAAAGTACTGCTACTACTTAACTGTACACTACCTCCCTGACAGAAAGTAGTGGGGCCGCTGACAGTAATGACAGGAGTGGAAGGGATAGGATTAACGACTACTGTTGTTGGGGGAGCCGTTGAGCTACAACCCCCTGCTGTAACAGTTACTGTATAAACGCCTGCGGTATCCGTAACGATAGATTGTGTAGTCTCTCCTGTTGACCATACGTTATTGAAGGGGGAATTACTGGTAAGGGTAATACTGTCTCCCTGACAAATCGAAACGGTTCCTGAAGGTGTGATTGATGCTGTGAGCAACAGCCCGTTCAGAATATTTACCGTTGCTGTGGCTGCACATCCGCTTGTATCAGTAATCTGATATACGAAGGTAGTACCCAAAACAAAACCTACTCCCGGAGTGAAAGTAATTGTACCGTCCGGATTTACTACTGCAGTACCGTCGGTTACAGGCGGAGCAATAGCCACTACCAGACTGCTTGTATCAATACCACCAATATCATTCAGCAAAACAGCAATATCAATACTGCCACCCGGTCCGCAGATAGCAGCAGTATCGTTCACTGCCGTAAGGGCTCCTGAACCGGGAACGACAAGTGTCAGGGTATCCAGGCAACCCGCCAGATCGGTCACTACAAAAATATAGTTACCGCTACCAATTCCTGACAAGTCTTCCGTATTTGCACCGGTATTCCAGGTATAAATGAGTGGTTGAGTTCCTCCTGTTACGGTTACGTCAATTGCGCCGTTGGTCTGACCGCATGAAGGAGGCGTAATAACCGCAGAAGCGGATACGCCGGTGGTAATATTGAGGGAAACACTGAGGGTATCACTACAGCCTCCCGCATCCGTTACATATAGTACATAGTTTCCTCCTCCGACTCCGGTTAAATCTTCAGTAGAGGCTCCATTATTCCAGGAATAAGTATAGGGGGAACTCCCTCCGGATACAGTGACATCTATTGCTCCATTATTGAGTCCGCAGGTGGGCTGAATGACGGAGTTCAAAACTGCTGAAACAGTACAACCCAGGCCAAAGGTATGAAGCGTTGTATTATAATTTGCGCTGAACGTCCCGGACACTACAAAGTCTGCAATAAAATCCGTAAGAGAATTGCCTTTAGGCTCCCAAAGGTTGGTATTTCCATCATAATGAGCAACCTCAAGATTATTACATATCTGCAATTGTGTTTCATTGATTCCGCTGTACGCATGCCAGTATAATTTAATTTCGGAAGCACTGGTTCCGGTAACCGACCAGTATTCTACATTGCTGACACTGCAAATCTGTCCGGGGTTCCCGCCGATACTTGTATTATTGGGAGGGGTTTGATGAAAAGCTTCTATGGTAAAATCGGATAAGGTTGCAGACTGAGGGAAAACTCCGGCAGGCTTATATTCATCTGTATCCCCGACAGGAAAAAACCATTCCAGAACTGAATTGGTAAATCTTCTGAGCGGACCATCTACATAAGAAGCCGTTGAGCCGCCGTTAATCAATACATCCGTATCCAGAGACAAAAGATTTACATTATCCGTCAGGAATTTTCCGGTATTCAGATTCAGGGTAGAGGTAGCACCGGTCATAAGGGTAGCCTGGGAGAAGGTTACCCCCCCTACCGCAAGAGGGGTTCCATTATTAATCGTCAGGCTTGCATATAATACAGAAGGCAATCCTGTTCCGGTAATCTGAGGATTTCCGCCCTGATAGGTATAATGAGCGTCTGTACTGAAGGTTCTGTTTCCTCCTACCTGAACACATCCGGAATTTCCGTTTTGTGCAATTCCTCCTGGATGACGCAGAATTACCGCTGCCCCCGGCTCAAGGTCAAAGGTAGCGGCAAGGCTGTCATTCTGAATAACGGTAATATCATCTCCGAATTCCAGTGTGGAAGGTCCTTGTCCACCTGAGTTTTTTACCGCATAGCGTATGTCTCCTGCGTGAAGAGTGGTAGCAGGATTAATGAGAATCATCTGAGTACCGTTTGCTACGAAATTAAGGGTACCGCCCCCGGAGCCTGTGACTGTGAGATTACCGTTATTGTGGATAAAATTACCGGTAAGATTAATTTCGGGAAGGCCTGTACCATTGGTCATTACAAAAGTGCCTCCGTCAATGATAAAATCCTGCCCTATTGTAAGAACCGGGGACGTTGCCCCGCAAAGACGAAGTTCAGCGGTACCGGTAGAAATTACATGAAAAGAACCGTTTACGGTAGTAAAATATCCTGCAAAATTAATATTCCCCGCCTGATTCGGGCAATTCCAGTTTACATTTCCAAATCCCTGGCCAAAATTGTTTCCAAACCCCGGGCTACCCGAAAAGGATGTATATCCTATAAAATTACAGTTAGACGCAGGGTTCCAGGTAGAGGTTGGAATATTTCCTACACTTGTGGTATTGTTGTGTTCATAGGTAGAACCCGCCAGAAAGTTCAGTGCTGCAGAGGAAATCGTATTGATTACTGCTCCCTGATTTTTACGGATTGTTCCTAATACAGAGCAACTTCCATTAATATTCAGGTCAAAAGCCGCAGTCCCGTCGTCTTCCACTTCAAGCATTACTCCAGGGTTAATGAATAGCTGGCCTCCGGCGTTTACGTCTGTCTGATCAATGATGACGCTGGTAGTAACCGTAACCATATGTCCAAACTGAATGGTAATGATACCGGAAGTATTATCGGGAGGAGTTCCGGCCCCAACCCAGGTTGCTCCGTTGTAGGTCTCCCAGGTTGCGGCTACGCCCCAGTCTCCTGTCATCACGGAACGATAATCACCTGCCGTCTGCCCGACAGCTTCTATGCTGAAAACAGAAAGTAAAAAGATAACAGATATCAGAGTAATAATCTTTTTCATAAAGAATTTTTGTATGAATATTTTACACGAAAAACTGCAAAAAAATAAAACAGACTGCCAAATTAATATTTTTAGTTAAAAAAATAATGAAATCATCAAAAAAAAGATACTTGTATTATAATTTTTATTAATTTAGCAGAATAAATTAGTCTCCTATTGGACATTTTTTATGAAAGTCAGCTATCATATTCCTCTTTTACTATTGTTTTCGGGCTTTATTCTTCTCGGTTCTTACCCGTCCAGGTACTTGTTGCCCAATCCTTCAGGTGCAGACCGGGATACGATTATCACTACTCCCAACGGGATGAAGCTTCATGTTTTAGCGGGCACTTTTGCTCCATACGCCAATCATGAAGTGTATATAGAGGTAAGGGAGTTTTTTGAAACCTGTGAGCTTTTCGGAATCGATATGCACATGCTCTCGCTTGAGGGGAATTATCTGGTTTCTGATGGTATGATTTTTCTCGCAGCCAGAAAAGAAGGGAAAACGGTTGAACCTAAAAAAAGCATTGAGGTCTGGATGCCTTCTCAGAAAATAGACACTACCATGAGGGTTTATACCCCCCAAAAGACAGCAGAAAACCGTACTGTATGGAAAAAAGAACCGTTACCGGTGGATTATCATATTAACAGAAACCGGTATTACAGCTTTAATATCGCTCATTCCGGATGGTACAGTATGCAAAAACCGGTGGCTACCGATGTGGCTGAAATGTTTATTGTAAACCCTAAAAATAAAAAGGAAAAAAAGACTAAGTTTCTGGTCAAAAACAAATCCTATCCTCATCCGATGCTCAGGGTGATTTATGCAGATATGAATACTTACTTTGAGCTTCCGGAAGGAAAAGATGGAAATTTCTGCCTTGCAAGGTATAATACTCCCGAAAATACGATTTTGGTGAGTAAGGTCAATACTCCTGAAAATAAAACATGGTATTTTGCCAAAAGACTGAGTGAGCTTGAAAAAAAAGGAGGTGTTTATCTCATTAATACGGAGGACTACATCGTTCGTAAAAAAAATACCGGAAGGCAGGCTCCTGCCGGAAATGCCCCTACTACTGACGAACTGCTCAACTCACTTTGTCAAAGAATTTTTAAATAAAAATTGTATAAGAGTTTTATTTATATGCACTTCTCCCCGGAGCGGCCTGGCTGTTTTGGCCCTTACCCCCAGTAAAACACACTTTTAAAGTACAGAAAAACGGGTTAACTGAAAACCTGTAACCGTTTAAGTTTATGTTATTGCTGTTTGGTTAAAATAATACCGTATTCTTGCAATATTAATTTATTGTAAACAAATTGTTGTGTATTTTTGTAAAAAATCATTTAATATACAAGCTATAATCACTATGAAACAGTTTTATTTTGCAGTTCTTTTCATTATTTCTTTTTCAATGCAGGCTCAATGGAATATTCCAACCGTGAATACACCTGTCTGTACGGCTAATGATAAGCAATCAGACCCCCGACTGCTTGAAAACGGGCATGGTGGCTCTTATGTAACCTGGAAAGACTTTCGCAACGGCGGGGTGCCGGATATTTACATTCAGCGGATTGATAAAAACGGGTATCCTTTATGGCAAAACGACGGGGTGCCACTCTGCTCGAATTCCGCAGACCAAAGTACTCCCTCGATTACTACTGATAATCATAAAGGAGCTATTGTGGCCTGGTCTGACTGGAGAAGCGGGATCGAAAGGGATATTTATGCCCAAAGAATAGACTCTAACGGAAATGTATTATGGACTACAGATGGAGCGATTGTAACCGATAAAACGGTTAGAGAGCACAACGAAAAAGCCGCTTCTGACGGGTTTGGAGGAGCTTATGTATTCTGGGAAGAGCAAACCGGTGGTGGATGGGATATATGGGGACAGCATATTGACTCTAATGGTGTGCGCATGTGGGGAAACGGAGGAATTCCGGCTACGCTGGTGACTGGCAACCGAATCAACGTTAAATTACAGAAAGACGGAAGAGGGGGGATAATTGTTGCCTGGCAGGATTTCCGTAACGGGCAGAACTACGATATTTATGCTCAGCGGTTTAATGCTGAAGGGAACCGTTTATGGGGAGACTCTGCCGTTTCGGTATGCTCTTCCAACGGCTCCCAAACCAATGTAAAAATAGACCCTGACAGTATCGGCAAAGGAATTTATCTGGCCTGGGTGGATAACAGAAACGGGAATAATGATATTTATGCTCAGCGAATTGACTCGACCGGTAAAAAATACTGGCCTTTGGGAGGGATTGCCGTATGTAATAATATCGCTGACCAAAGCGCAGAAGATATCGCAAGCAGCGGCTCCCTCGGGGGAGGAATGATTGTTGCATGGAAAGATAAAAGAAATGGAAACGTTGATATTTATGCCCAAAGACTGAACAAAAACGGAGTTTCTCAATGGCCAAGCGGAGGAATTCCGGTATGTACCTCTCCTCAGACCCAACTGAATCCGAATATAATTGCAGATGAACTGGGTGGCGCTATCATCGTTTGGCAGGACTCCTCCTACGGAACCTGGGATATCAAAAGCCAAAGGGTAAATTCCGCCGGCAATGTACTCTGGACAATCGATGGGGTAGATGTATCTGTGGCTCCCAATGAGCAGACCGGACCCAAAAATATCACTGATGATGAAGGCGGAAGCATTTATGTATGGGAAGATAAAAGAAGTGGTGTCAAGGATATTTATATGCACAGGATTACCGATATAGGGTATAATGTATCTCTGGCTCCGGAAGAAAATCCATTTCAGGTGGCTTTTTATCCGAATCCGGTCATAGATAAATTTTATTTTGAATATGAAATCAGTAAGCAAAGTGAGGTAAATATACAGTTGATGAATAGCCTCGGGCAACCCCTGACTACTTTACTGGAAGAGAACGAAATTGCCGGAAAATATACTCATTCGTTTGATATTGGAAAATCGAATCTTCCCGCAGGATTGTATTACATTCGCCTGACAGGAGACGGGAAGTCTGCCGTATTCAAATGCTGGAAAATATAAATTTTCTTTCATAATTTATCCGGAAATCAGGGCAGGATTACTTGATTTCCGGTTTTTTGTATTCAATTATCACACAAAAAGCAGTTTTTTTCCGGAAACACCTTAAATAGATAAATCCAAAACCGGACTTTTTTCGTTATAAGGTCTGAGTTCTTTTTTCGGTACATTTCTGAAAGGATAAAAAGGAATTCAGATTTAATATACTAAACTTCATAAAAATATGATAAGGCATTTCAGTGCTCCGGTTTTAATATGGTTTCTGTTTATTTTTCAGATATCTTTCCTTAACGCTCAGGATGAACCGGAAGAATCATTCACCCCGGGTCAAAAATCGCTGGAGTTCGGAATCAATCTGGGCGCAGGACTGTCTGTACCCGCAGGCGTAGAGAATACCGGAACCGGAGCATTGATGACTCCTGCCTTTAAGTTGCTGTATTTGGGCTCGGTAGTGGATACAAGAGGGGTTTCAAAAACTACGCTTATGTTTCCCCGTACAGTGGGAGTCAATTTTGGCTACAGACAAAAAGGGGACAGTCCGCTGAATGGATGGGCACTCAAAGCCGGGGTAAATCTTACCAATCAGGTTTTTTACTTCAACTATCCCTCTTCTATAGCAATTCCGGGTATTACCAGCTCATCGGGATGGATTCAGGATATCAAATACGCCAATCTTTCTCTTTGCTTTCAAAAAGAATTCAATGGTTTTTATGCTCAGGGAAAAATCGGGTATGGATTCGGATTTAAACAGGATGACGAAACGCTCCCCAAAACCGGCTCTATACCTTATAATTATGTAGATAACGGATACGGTGCAGTGGTAAATCAGTTTCCGCTAAAACCAATGGGGGCAATTACGCTTACCCCCGGATTTGGCTATACCGGAATTTACAAACAGACAGTGCCCTATGAATTGGGAATTGGCGTTCAGATTCCTTTCGGGTCGGTATTCAGTCAGCGTTTTGATTTGGTTCAGAATAGTCAGCCGGTGGGGGAAAATACAGTAAACTATAACCTGAATATGATTTATGTGGATTTAAATATCCCCATTACTGTCTATAAATTTGCCGGAGAAAAAAACAAACCGGAACCCAGGCCTAAACCCGAACCTAAGCCGGACAAGCCCAAACAGCCAGAGAAAGACGTAATCGTGGAAAATTCTCCCAGAAAAGAAGTGAAAAACTTCAAGGAACAGGAATCCTTTACAGTTAAAAAAAGTATCATTAGTGTGCGTTATTGGGATAATCATACTCCCGACGGGGACATTATTTCCCTTTACCTGAATGGAGAATTGGTTGTAAAAAATCAAAAAGTTGAATCGAAATACAAAGAACTTAAGCTAAATCTCAAACCTGGCGATAACTATCTCATTATGCGTGCAGTAAATGAAGGAAGAATTCCGCCAAATACAGCAGCAATCTCTGTAAATGACGGGCAGGAAACCCAAACCGCTATCCTGAGAGCGAAAAAACGTAAAAATGTCGCTATTAAGATTGTGTATGAGCCTTAATATTGGCATATCCAGCAGCGGGGAGAACGCTTCCTCCTGCGGTTAGTACCTGGAAATACGAATATACGGGTACTTATAGTCCTCCTGATTTTACGCCTGATTTCAAAATCTACAACTTGTAGAATACCGTCATTCCTGGCGCTTGGACTTTGGAGTTTGATTTGCCAAAACCTTGTCGTTATGATGCCACCTGGGGAACGGGAGCATTGACTGTAATTGACAATCCAAATCCTTTGCGAACTCGTTATCAAATAGTCGGAACAGGTTGGATGGATATTCCTGTGGGCGGCAGCATTTCTATTAGTGGCGCAATCAAATTACCCCATTCGGGTGGAGCCTTAAATGTTAGATTGAATGGAAAAGCAAGTACTTTTGAAGCAACATTAAGCCCGGAAACGAATTGTAATGGTTCTGTGGGAATTGCTCAAAATGAAGAGTTTAATTCTATTCTCTTTCTTGACTTTGACACAATTACGACATAAACTCCTGATAATCAAATACATGATTTTCAGGTTTCGCACTACACTTTTTGTAAATACCTGGTTATCAGCTCGGTATTTGCGGCATTTTGTAATGGCTTC